>JAKSRN010000368.1 GCA_024403585.1 Lachnospiraceae bacterium
AATCGAAATTGCTCTCCGGCAACTTGTTGGGGATTACGTTTCCCCAAGCCCTCGTATGGGTTCATCACTACGCGATTTCACAGTCTTTGCAGAGCAAAGGGGGGAGAAGATTTCATATATAAACAACAGCGATCCGCTCAGAAATCATTCTTTGCAGATCGCTGTTATAGTTATTGTTGAGCGATTATACTAAGATTTAATGCCTGCTTGAACAATAAAATTTATCACGCCAAACGAAAGATATCTTCAATACTCTTTTTCATATCTGCATTGATTCCGACAGCCCTTGTTCCAAAACTTTCGGGTATCACAGCCTCATTGAGATTAAGGCGAACCAGTGATATCTGTTCATGTTCCCGCATCAGCTTTTCAAACGGGAAACGAATGATGGTCGGGGTGTTGAAGCCAACACCAAGCTCCAGCAGACAGATTTTTTTGCCGGAGTTAATGGCTTCAGACAGAAAGTCTCCAAAACGCTTCTCTGCTTCATACCATTCCTCGTCCTGTACAAAGCGATGGTCGATCCGAAGATTCATGTTCATACGTCCGCCGCAGACAGGGCATTTCGGAACCAGTTCACTAGGAATCAGACATTCGTTCCTCGCGGCATCCATCTGATGAAACAGATCAACCGCATCGTAACGCCTCTGATGGCAGCCCTTCGCACATTGAATATGAAAATAATCGCCTTGTGTGCAGAAAATCTTATCTACGGGCAGACCGGCTTTCTCAAACTGGCCGTCCGCATTGGTGGAAAGGCAGAAGATTCTCTTGCCGTCCAGAAGTGACAGCAGTGTTTTGTGCAGCGGTGTATGATCTGCTTCAATTCCGGCCTTCATGCACTGTTTTGACCAGTAGCCCCAGTATGCTTCTTCACTTGGATAGGGATAAAAACCTGCACTATACATATCCTGCATATACGGTCCATCACCATACTTAGCACGGAAATCAGCAAAATTCTCCTCGAACCATTCTCCGCCGTAAATTGCCCCGGCAGCTGCACTCATACCGGCTCCGGCCCCGATCAGCACATAGTCAGCATCCTTGATCATTTTGGCCGCCTGACGGATCTGCTCTTCATAAGGAGTCTTTTGGAAAATATAGTCTCTTGCGGGAATACCGCTTAAGAAATTCTCAAATGTGATTTCTTTCTTACCAAACATCATAGAAGCTCCTTATAGATTTCCAAATCTGCATCCTTGAAAACATTGAAAATGACCTTAATCTGGCTTCCAGTGGCATGCTTATATTCCTTTACAGTCTGCACCGCAATCTCCGCCGCACGCCTATTGGGGAACATGAATACCCCGGTGGAAATACAGCAGAAGGCAATGCTTTCCACGTTGTTTTCATCTGCAATCTTAAGACAGGACTCATAGCAGGAACGAAGGAGTTCCTCGTGATAAGAAGTCAACTCTCCCTGTACGATTGGGCCAACCGTATGAATCACATACTCACAGGGCAGATTGAAGCCCGGGGTGATTTTTGCCTGGCCTGTCGGCTCCTCATAGCCTTGCTTTTCCATTAGCTCGGCACAGAAATTTCGCAGCTGTATTCCGGCGTATGTATGAATGCAATTATCAATACAGTTGTGACAGGGCTGATAGCAGCCAGTCATGCCACTGTTGGCGGCATTGACGATAGCACCGACCTTGAGACGTGTAATATCTCCCTGCCAAAGGAACAGATCCGGCTGCAACTCCTCCATATCCGAAAGCGTAATAAATCCCTTTTCAAGGTTTACATCTTGCAGATATTCATCCTGAACAGCAGCAAATTCTTCTGTGATTGGAGAAGCAAAGCGAACATTCATGAGAGCGCGCAAAAGCTGCTTTTGTTCATTTATTTTTGATGGAATCTGCATCCGCTGATATCTTCTGTTTTCTTTCAGCAGGGCACCGATCAGGTACTCTCTGCGTTCTGACTGGTTCATGATTATCCTCTTTTCTCGACAGCTCTCGCCGGACATATCTCGTAACAGTTGCCGCAATGCAGGCAGTTGTTCTGATGGATGACTACCGGCTTCACAGAAATATCAATACATTTCTGAGGACATTTGGAATAACAGAGCTTGCAGCCGATACATTTATCGGTAACAAAATAACCATTTTTGACTTCCTCGGCTCCGCCGAAGGTAAAAGAGGTACGCTCAATCGGCTTCTTCGATAAATCGAACCATTCGCCGGTGCCTTCATAAATCTGAAAGACCGTGAGTGCGCTTCTGGATTCTTCTGTCGGATAAATTTCTGCCATATACGGATTCTTTTCAAAGAGTCTGGGCAAAAGAGTGCTGCCCAGCTCTCTGACCTTGCCGCGAATGGAAACGGCCACGGTGGACATGGTATCTTCGCCCTTCATTGCGGTAAAGGCCAAAAATTCACGCTTCT
>JAKSRN010000369.1 GCA_024403585.1 Lachnospiraceae bacterium
TGCTCTCTCTCCTGCAGTCTCTCCTTCAGTTCTTTATTCTCCTCTTCCAGTCGTTTCATCTCTCGACCGGCCATCAGGAGTTTTTTATGTTCTTCCATCAGCTCTTCTTCGAATCTTTTGTAGAGCTGTTTTCTTTTCTCGTTTTTGTTTTCCAGCTGCAGCTTCAATTCGGCATTAGCCTGAGAATACTCCTCCAGAAGGTCCAGGAGTTCATAACGGCTCAGCTGTCTTAATTCTTTTTCTGTCATCTAATCCATCCCCTTCAGTTTAACTTAGGACTCCAGCAACTGTCCTGTAAGCAGGGCATTGATTTCCTCTGCCCATGGATACTGCTGCATGAATAAGCCAAGATACTGGTTCTGTGCAGATGCATCGCCTTCCATGTATTTATAGTAGTCGCAGTCAAGTTCCTTGACATTTACCGCGAAGCTGTCACGGCTTGTGATCAGAACTTCTTCTGCACCATATTTTTTCAAAGTCTGTCGGAGGGCAGCGATCAGAATACGGAAGTAATCCTTCTTCTGCTCAATCTCTTCTGAGGTTTCCCACATCGCTGTGCTGATCTCCAGACGGGAAGCGGACGCACCTTTCAATGACACCAGGTATGCAAGGATCTCCTTTGCACCCCTTCTCTGAAAATGCAATGGCTTCTCATCTGAGAACACCTCGAAGTTTCCAAAGCACTGAACACGCAGTTTTTTCTTATCTTTTGCATCATCCGGAGTATCGGAAGCAACTATATCCTCCTCCAGTGGAAATCTTAAGTTCTCAAGCTCTGCTTCTACATCCTCCAGCATAAATGGCTTGGTCACATAGCCGCTGGCGTGGAGTGAATACGCCTCTCTTGCAAAATCGTCATAGGCAGTGACAAAGATAACATTCATCTTTGGATTTACCTTCAGAAGTCTCTGGGCAAGCTCAATTCCGTTCATCTCCGGCATCTCCACATCCAGAAATGCGATGGATGGTTTTCCTCGTCCACAGGCCAGCGCATCAATATAATTGTCTGCGCATAGAATGGTCACATCATTCCTTCCGGCGTATATTTTTTTCAGAGTGCGCTCCATCTTTCGAAGAGCTGCCTGTTCATCGTCTGCAACTAAAATCAACATATTCTATCTCTTTCCTGGAATCCGGATGATTACCTTAGTACCCTTGCCTGGTTCGCTGTCGATTTCCATGGTGCCGTTGCACATCATGGACAGACGTTTTCTTACGTTGGTGGTTCCGACGCCTGTGGAAGCACCATCCTCAGGATTCCATTCTTTTTCTTCATTTTCAATCGGGAGATATCCCACTCCATCATCTTCGATCGTGATCTCGTAGCCATCCTTGATCCTGTATATGGCAATGGTGATGGTTCCGCCTTTAATCTTTTTGCAGATGCCGTGTCGGACGGCATTCTCCACCAGGGGCTGAATGGTGAGAAAAGGTATCTTAAAATTCAGGTCTGGTTCGATATTCTTTACTACCTTGATCCGTTCGCCGTGGCGCAGCTTCTCAAGATACAGGTAGTTATCCACGAACTCCATCTCGGTCTTCAAAGGAACCATGGAATCCATGCTCTCGATCTTCAGACCGGTTCGGAGATACTTGGAGAAACGGTTCACCGCGACGATCGCAGTGTCGGGATCCTCCTCGATCAGATCCTGAATTACATTCAGCGAATTAAAAAGAAAGTGCGGTTTGATCTGTGAACTCAGCATATAGGTCTGGCTCTGCAGCAGCTGCAGTTCATTCGCCTTTCTCCATTTGTTCAGTCGGACCATATAGGCTCCGTATGCTGCAAAAACGGAGATGGTGATTCCGAAGTTGATAAAGGAAATACCGTACACAAACAGCTGGATCAGAGCACCGATCAGCGGACAGACCAGAAAAAGGATGATCTCCGCTTTACTGTTTCTCTCCAGCAGCTTCCAGTTATCCTTCAGGATTATGGCACAAACCACGAAGGCCAGAAAAGCCAGGGTCATGGAGATCCAGAACGTTCCGGATCTGTGATAGACATTCTGTGCATCAATGCTGAAGAAGAGATGGGTCAGCGGGTTGCTGGCAAGAAGCAGAAGATCTGCTCCCATCAAACCTATTACGATCTTCCTGTTCCTGTCAGAATATTCAGGATTTACATCTTTCACGATATTATAAATATATTCCGTGATAATCATGAGAAGTACAAATTCCAGGGCGAATACACTGTAGTTGGATAATCGAACCAGTACAGCTCCCCACATATTTGTGCTTCCGTCTGTATACCAGGTCAGGGTATCGCAGCCAAGAAGCCACATATTTACAAGAATGGCGGAAGCAAGTATCTTTCCGCCGCGATATACTCTTTGTTTACTGAACAGAAGGATGATGCCGATGATGGCACTGAA
>JAKSRN010000037.1 GCA_024403585.1 Lachnospiraceae bacterium
TCTCTGAGCATCTTCACTCCAAGAGCCTCCGCTTCTTTATGAAGTCGAATGGACTCTTTATGTCCTTCTGCCTCTTTGATCATCTGAGTTTTCAGTGCTTCTGCTCTCAGGATCGCGGATTCTTTCTCACCTTCAGCTTTCAGAATCGCTGCCTTCTTCTCACCTTCTGCACGGAGAATAGCTTCACGACGCTCGCGCTCTGCCTTCATCTGTTTCTCCATTGCTTCCTGGATCTCTGCCGGTGGCTTGATATTCTTCAGCTCCACACGGGTAACTTTGATTCCCCATGGATCAGTTGCCTCATCCAGGATCAGGCACATTCTGTTGTTGATGATGTCACGGGATGTAAGTGTTGCGTCCAGCTCCATATCACCGATGATATTTCTCAGTGTTGTTGCTGTCAGATTTTCCAGCGCATTCATTGGATTCTCAACACCATAGGTGTATTTCTTAGGATCAGTAACCATAAGATATACAACTGTATCGATCATCATGGTAACATTATCTTTTGTGATTACCGGCTGCGGATCAAAATCACTGACACGCTCTCTTAAGTCAACTTTTCTGATGATTCTTGAGAGGAATGGGATCTTCACATGAAGTCCTGCACCCCAGGTTGCCTGATACTGACCTAAAAACTCAATTACATAGGCCTTTGTCTGTGGTACGATCACTACGTTTGTAAGAACAAGAACGAGGATCAGTAAAAGTAAAAACAATAAAAAGAACATATTTTTTACCTCCTGTATGTACTGCTTAGGTTTTACTTTCGTTGATATCTGTATTATACCATATGCCACTTAATAAAAAATGGCTCGAATGGCAAAATAAACCGCTTTAATCCTCCTCTCTCAGAGAGAGAAATGCTGCCAGATTGCCTCTTTTTCCCTTACTTGCCCTGTGGGAGAAAAGGAAGTCCGGATTACAGCAGGTACAGATCCCCGGCATCTGGATATTCTCTTCTTTTACACCTGCGTCCAGAAGGATCTGACGGTTTGCCTCCCAGAGATTCAGCTGGAATTTTCCCGGAATGGTCGGGTAAAAGAGTTTTTCATGCACTTCTTCAGGGAATTCCGCACGGAAAGCATCGATCACATCTTCACTTACCTCATAACAGTCCTGACAGATGGAAGGACCAATGGCAGTGATCAGGTCTTTAGGATCTGTGCCGTATTCAGTAGACATTTTTCGAATGGTTACCCTGCCCATTCTGTTAACCGTACCTCTCCATCCGGAGTGGGAAAGAGCGATAGCTTTATGGACCGGATCCACAAAATACAGTGGAACACAGTCTGCATAGAAGGTAGCAAGAACGACTCCCGGAACATTAGTCATCATTCCGTCAACATCCCGATAGTCCCTGTCTCTTGTAACACCGCTTCCGCAATTCTCTTTACCCACAACCCGCACATTGGTGGTATGGGTCTGGTCTGAAGTAACGACCTGCTCTGGCTTGAATCCCAGGGCCGAACTGATTCTTCTGTAATTTTCTGTAACTGCTGCCGGATCATCTCCTCTTGAAAAACTGAGATTCATAGAAGAACATACGCCTTCACTTACTCCTCCCAGTCTGGTGGAGAATCCATGGATGATCCAGTCTATCTGATCAAATTTCGGATAGGATAACCACACCAGATCTTCTTTCTGGTTCAGTGTCATATCCGGTTCTGTATTTTTCCATTTAATTTCTATCATATTACCTCACATTCGGTATGGTGATTTACTTGAAACATAGCTGTACATGCTTATGGCCTGGTTCTGATTTTCGCAAGCCGCGCTTGTTCAGCACCCTGTCACATATTGTATCATCACTGGAAGAGAAATGCATCCTCAATATGGCGGATACTGCCATCTCTGTAGATACTGATCACATCAAACCTGCAAGGAAAGGCATCCGATAATCCCTGTTCCAGATAAAATCCCACCGTGGTTCTGCAGATGTGCTTCATCTTCCCCGGTGTCACAGCTTCGGAAGGATCTCCGCTGGTCTGATAACTTCTGTACTTCACCTCCACGACCACAAGTATTGTGCCCGGAATAAAGAGGAGTTCCTCTGGTCTCCTGGTCTTTGCCACTTCCGGATCCGGATGCAGGGCTGCGATCAGATCCAGTTCTCCGTAGCGGTTGGCATAATTTCTTCTCAGTATCCGATATCCTTTTTCTTCCAGATATACAGCTGCCCTCTCTTCATAGACAGCTCCGATCTTTCGTTTATTCATCATTTTCCTCCTGCTCCTCTCTCTTCCCGGTGCAGAAGTATTATTGAATAGTGGTGTCCGTCCCTTCTATTGTAAGTCCCCTTCTATTGCATTCTAAATATTAGTGTACATCCCTTTATTACAAAAGGGGCAATTGTCCCAGAATATATGATCTGAAACATCTGCCCCTTTGATGTTCTATCTACTGATCTGACTTAGTGGTTTTTTACACTCAGTCGAACCAGTGCTCTTTTCAGTTTGGCTTCCTGAACCTGTGCCTCTTTACCAGAAAGATCGCCCTTGCGGAGTTTTTCTTCCGCACGCTCTCTTGCTCTCTGTGCACGATCCTTGTCGATGTCCTCTTCCCACTCCCATGTGGTGGAAAGGATACGGCATACGCCGTTCTGCATGGTCACCATACCTCCGATGCATGCGCCTCTTCGTACAGTTCCGTCTTCCAGAACAAAGTGTGCCTCGCCCATACCGATTCCTGTACAGAAATCAATATGGTTTGCAAGGATAGCTCGATCTCCGGTGATGGTACGCAGAACCATGCGTACTACATCGCCGCTGTAAAGCAGTCCGTCAGGAGTACCGATTCGTAATGGAAAAGTAGTCATTGCCACCCTCCTTTACATCTTTTTAGCTTTCTCAAATACTTCCTCGATTGTACCTGTAAACAGGAAACAGCTCTCCGGAATATCATCGCACTCACCCTCAAGGATCATACGGAATCCACGGATTGTCTCTTTCAGCGGAACGTATTTACCAGGCATACCGGTAAACTGCTCAGCTACAGAGAAGCTCTGAGAAAGGAATCTCTGAACTTTACGTGCACGGGTTACAGCAAGTTTGTCTTCCTCAGACAGCTCATCCATACCCATGATCGCGATGATATCCTGCAGCTCTTTGTATCTCTGAAGAACCTGCTGAACACCCATAGCAACATCGTAATGCTCCTGACCAACGATCTCAGGTGTCAGGATACGGCTTGTAGAATCCAGTGGATCTACCGCTGGGTAAATACCCTGGCTGGCGATCTCACGGGCAAGTACGGTTGTAGCATCCAGATGGGTGAATGTTGTAGCCGGAGCTGGGTCTGTAAGGTCATCCGCAGGTACGTATACAGCCTGTACAGATGTGATGGATCCTTTAGTTGTTGATGTGATTCGCTCCTGAAGAGCACCCATCTCTGTTGCCAGAGTTGGCTGGTAACCTACCGCTGAAGGCATACGTCCAAGCAGCGCGGATACCTCGGAACCTGCCTGTGTAAATCGATAGATGTTATCGATGAACAGAAGCACGTCCTGGTTTTTCTGATCACGGAAATACTCTGCCATGGTCAGTCCGGAAAGAGCAACTCGCATACGAGCTCCCGGCGGCTCATTCATCTGGCCGTATACAAGAGCTGTTTTATCGATAACGCCACTCTCCTGCATCTCTCCGTAAAGGTCGTTTCCTTCACGGGTACGCTCACCTACACCGGTGAATACAGACAGTCCGCCGTGAGCTTTTGCAACGTTGTTGATCAGCTCCATGATCAGTACGGTTTTTCCTACACCCGCACCACCAAACAGACCGATCTTACCACCCTTAGCGTAAGGGCAGATCAGGTCAACGACTTTGATACCTGTCTCGAAAATCTCAGTAGCCGGAGTCTGCTCCTCATAAGCAGGAGCCGGACGATGGATAGACCAACGCTCAACATTCTCCGGAGCTGGTTTATTATCAATTGGCTGTCCAAGCAGATTGAATACTCGTCCCAGACATTCCTCACCAACCGGTACACTGATTGGTGCTCCTGTATCTACGGCATCCATACCGCGTACAAGACCGTCTGTTGAACTCATGGCGATACAGCGAACTGTATTGTCACCAATCTGCTGAGCGACTTCCGCAATAAGTAATGCACCCTTGTTATCAATTTCAATGGCGCTCTGAAGTGCCGGCAGCTCGTCGTGTCCGAATCTGATATCCAGAACAGGACCTGTTACCTGCACAATCTTACCAATGTGTTTTTCACTCATTTTCTTGAGTCTCCTTTATCAATCAGATCCCAAACGGGACTCTGAAACTTCATTAATTTAGGCAGACGTTTTTCTTCCGGACATGTTCCGGAAATATCCGAATAGAGAGTTCGGAAACTTCCGCAAGAACAATTTCACAGAATTTAAACGCCCTCAGCACCTGCAACGATCTCAGTAATCTCCTGAGTAATACTTGCCTGACGTGCTCTGTTGTAGTACAGGCTGAGTTTGTCGATCATCTCACCTGCATTCTTTGTTGCAGCGTCCATGGCAGTTCTTCTGGCAGCCAGCTCACTTGCAAGACTGGAACAGATTCCGGCATAGATCAATCCAGCCAGATACTCGGGAACGATTATATCGAATACTTCTTCCGGATTCGGATCATAGAGAGTCAGACCAATCTTTTTCACTGCTTCCGGATCCTGATACTCCTCTGCAATATCATGCAGCGGAAGAATCGGGAAGATGGTCGGTCTCTGTGTCAGCATGGAGATAAACTCTGTGTGACACATCTCAATATGACCAAAGGATCCTTTTCGAAACTCTGAACAGAGAAGTTCAGAGATGCTGAAGCAGTCTCCCACATCGATAAACTCAACCTGTGCAAAATCTGTTGTAAGGATCTCATATCCTCTTCTTGTAGCATAATCCACAGCTCGTTTACCTACAGGAAGAACAACAATGTCTTTTCCCTCACCCTTACGGGCTTCCAGACATTTGAAAACGTTGGAGTTGTATCCACCGGCCATTCCACGATCACCGGCTACAAGAATGTAGCAGTGTCTGTCATTGTTTGACTTTTTCGCGTAAACAGACTGGAATCCAACGTATCCGTTTGCAATGTCCTTCAGGGTCTGCTGAAGTTCCTGTGCGTATGGTTTACATTTGTCAGCTCTCTCTTTTGCTTTTCTGAGTTTGGAAGAAGCAACCAGCTGCATGGCTTTTGTGATCTGCATTGTATTCTGCACACTCTTGATGCGCAGTTTTACTGCTTTCATATTTGCAGCCATACTGTACCTCCCGCTTTATTTCTCTACCTTTGTAGCAAGAAACTGCTGAGTATATGCTTCGATTACTGCTTTCAGTTTATCTTCTGCTTCTTTATCGAATTTATCTCTTGTGCGCAGATCCTGAACGATCTCAACACCTGCTGCATCTGTATCCAGATAAGAGAACAGGCCTCTCTCGTATGCACGGATATCAGCAACTGCGATGTCTTTCAGCAGGTTACGTGATACAGCATAGATGATTGCGATCTGTTTCTCAACTTCGATTGGAGAGTTGTTACCCTGTTTCAGAACCTCTACGATTCTTTCACCCTGTTCCAGACGAGCCTTTGTATCAGCATCCAGGTCGGAACCGAACTGAGCGAAGCCCTGCAGCTCACGATACTGGGAATACAGAAGTTTCAGGGAACCGGATACTTTCTTCATGGCAGATCTCTGCGCGTTACCACCTACTCGGGATACAGAGATACCAGGGTTAACTGCAGGCATGATTCCTGAATGGAAAAGCTCAGTCTCCAGATAGATCTGACCATCTGTAATGGAAATTACGTTGGTTGGGATATATGCGGATACGTCGCCTGCCTGAGTCTCAATGATTGGCAGTGCTGTAAGAGAACCGCCGCCGTGTGCCTCATCCAGTTTAGCAGCACGCTCAAGAAGTCTTGAATGCAGGTAGAATACGTCTCCAGGATAAGCCTCACGTCCTGGTGGACGACGGATCAGCAGGGAGAGTGCACGGTATGCTACCGCATGTTTACTAAGGTCATCGTAGATGATCAGGGCATCTTTGCCGTTTGCCATGAAGTACTCACCCATGGAGCATCCGGTATAAGGTGCGATGTACTGCAGTGGGCTTGCCTCTGAAGCTGTAGCAGCAACTACGATTGTATAATCCATTGCTCCGTTTCTCTGCAGGTTCTCAACAAGAGAAGCTACAGTGGAACGTTTCTGTCCGATCGCAACGTAGATACAGATTACATCTTTACCCTTCTGGTTGATGATTGTATCTGTTGCAACAGTTGTTTTACCTGTCTGGCGGTCTCCGATGATCAGCTCACGCTGTCCGCGTCCGATCGGGATCATGGAGTCGATCGCCTTAATTCCTGTCTGCAGCGGCTGTTTAACCGGCTGACGATCACAGATACCAGGTGCATTGGACTCGATCGGTCTGAACTCTGTAGTCTCGATTGGGCCTGCGCCATCGATTGGCTGTCCCAGTGCGTTAACTACACGTCCGATCATTGCATCGCCTACCGGTACGGAAACAACCTTGCCGGTACGTTTTACGGTCTGACCCTCACCAATGTTCTCGTCAGTTCCGAAAAGTACGATGGAGACCATGTTCTCTTCCAGGTTCTGTGCCATTCCAAAGCTGCCATCCTCAAACTCGAGAAGCTCACCAGCCATACAAGCTGTCAGTCCGCTGGCTCTGGCAATACCATCACCAACTGTCAGAACTGTTCCTGTCTCGCTCTGAGAGATTGCATTATCGTAATATTTGATCTGGCTTCGGATGACTTTGGATATATCTTCTGGTTTAAATTGCATGTTTCCTTTACCATCCTTATTTGATGTTGCAGTTCACCGACATGAAACATGTCTTTGGAACTGT
This sequence comes from Lachnospiraceae bacterium, assembly GCA_024403585.1. GTDB lineage: Bacteria > Bacillota > Clostridia > Lachnospirales > Lachnospiraceae > JAKSRN01. Next base: position 6,845 of record JAKSRN010000037.1, read on the forward strand.
TTGATTACATAACTGTTTCTTCAAGTTTTCTGGAAATGCCAGCTAAACGTCCTTTTACGGATCCATCCAGCTGTTTTCCGTCTAATTCGACACGAATACCGGCGATCAGGGACGGCTGGAGCTTCTCTGTGATGATCACAGTCTTGCCGCTCATCTTTTCCAGCTTGTCCTTCAGAGCATCTCTCTGAGAAGTGCTCAGCGGAACAGCACTGTATACAACTGCCTCTGAAATATTATGATCGATCCGGTAACGTCTTGTATATTCGTCACAGCATCCCCCGAATTCCATGATGATACCGCGTTCACACAGTATCTTCAGAAAATTAACGAGATACCGTTCGACCTGATTACCGAAGGCTTCTTCCACCAATTTGGTTCTCTCATGCTTTGGAATAGAAGGAACTCCGAGCAGTGTCTGGTAATCGGGGTTTTCCCAGAATACCTTACGGACTTCATTCAGTTCTTCCATGATCTCCTCTGAAAGATTTTCCTCCAGTGCCAGGTCATATAAACCGCTTCCATATATTTTTGCTGTTTTCGTCACGATTCATTACCTATATTTGAAATAAAGTCGTCAATCAGCTTCTCGTGGTCGGCTTCATTCACTTCACGGTCGATTACCTTGCCGGCAATCTCCATAGCGATATCTCCAATCTCATCTTTGAGTTCATTGACTGCCTTTTTCTTCTCCTGCGCAATATCCTTCTCAGCTTTCGCTTTCATCTGAGCAGCCTGCTGACTTGCCTCATGCAGAATCTCTTCTGCCTGATTGTTGGCATTCTTCTGTGCAGAAGCAAGGATCTCATTCGCTTTCTCCTTCGCTTCTTTCATATTCTGCTCATATTCAGCTTTGATCGCCTGAGCTTCAGTCTTAGCTGCCTCAGCCTCGTTGATCTTGGCATCAGTCATCTCCTGTCTCTGTTTCAGAATGTTACGAATCGGAGTCAGAAGAAACTTTTTAATAAGCCACAGCTGAATAAAAAGGTTACAGATCTGCGCAATCAGAGTCCACGGTACGATTCCTACCAATCCTTGTGTAGCCATGGTTTTCCTCCTGTACTAGCGTTGTCTTCAAGTATGCTTCCCGTAAAATTATCCAAGATAATTCATGAACATACCAGGAGCAACGAAGATCAGAAGAAGACCTGTTACGAAACCGTAAATACCGGTTGTCTCTGCAAGAGCTACACCAAGGAGCATTGTAGACTGTACATCACCTTTACACTCTGGCTGTCTTCCGATTGCCTCAAGAGCCTTAGCAACTGCGTTACCTTCTCCAATACCAGGTCCGATACCGGCGATAAGTGCAAGACCGGCACCAATAGCACAACCCATTAATGCAATACCTTTAGCGAGTACTGTTAAATCCATAAATAATTCCTCCTGTTTTTCATAAACTTTTTTCCTGATGAGAAACCTCTTTACTTCCGAATTTCCTGTTTCTCATCCAACACCTGCGGCTATTCGTCTCCTGCTTCTACTGCAATATACATGATTGTCAGCATACTGAAGATGAATGCCTGCATGCAGCCGGTAAACCAGTCAAAGTAAACGGACGTGATAGCCGGCAGACCCACTGAGAAGATCGGGATCTGGGAGATCACTGCACCGACTGCGCCGGGGATCAGGCCTAAGATCGCAGAGCTTACTACAGCTAAAGCACCATAGATCAGGGCGTTGATTACGATTCCCGAGAAAATATTACCAAAGTGTCGACATGCCATACTGACCGGAGTAGAAAACTCTCCGAGGATGTTGAATGGTGTCATAACGAAGATCGGTTCTGTGAAACCTTTCAGGTATCCGCCAAGACCATTGGTCTTCAGCTTCTGATGTGTGATCATGATAAATACCACGATCGCCCATCCGGCCTCAGTTGAAAGATCTGCTGTCGGGCTTCGAAGGCCTGTCAAACTAATCAGGTTTGAAACAAGGCTGGTTGCAAACAAAGCGCCAACGAACGGAATCATGTATCTGAAGCGTTCACCCATGTTACCGATTACGAAATTATCCAGTTTCTCAACAATGAACTCAGCCAGTGCCTGTCGCTTGGAAATATTTTCGACTTTCAGATTTCTGGTAAGAATGATGCAGGTCAGGGTTATGATGGCCATAACCAGCCAGCTCACAAGAATTGTCTCAGAAAGCTGAAATTTACCCAGAATTGGGACTTCCCACGGAGCGGTCCAAAAGACTCTAGGGCCGGTAATATTAATATTCAATTTTTGTCCTCCTTTCCTTGATTTTTTTTATCTTTTCTCTCTATCATTCAGAAGCACCCGGGAGATACTCCAGGGGATCCTGAATATGATTAACACATTACATGCTGCAGTCGATCACTTACCTTCGCAAGGCGGATGTAATAATGTTGATCGCAAATCATTTTCCCAGAACGGCTCGGATCTTAATGCCCATGGTCGGGAACAGAAGTGGAAGGATCGCTGCCACCAGATTGAAACAAGGTGCAATAAGTGCGATCACGATCCAGACGATCTGCATCAGCATTCTCTTGGAATAGCTGCCCTGCAGAATCTTTCTTGCCATCTTCTCATCGTCTGTCATGCCGGCTACTTTGGTTACTGTAACGGCCATAAGAACGAAGTTCAGAACTGCTACAAATCCACCTGCAACAGCCCCAAGGAAAATTGTGTAGTCGAATGGGATCTTATCCGGCAAAAGGAAGAAATGTGCCAGGATCAGAAGGATCAGCTCCACTACAATTCCGATAGCGGTATACATGACAATATCCCTGATGGTTTTCTTTACACCAGGCTCAAAATTAAACATAGATCAGTCTCTCCTTACTTATAAGTGTCGGTTGAAGGAAGTCCTCTGACGGTTTTCCTTCTTATCTTTTTTCAGTACCTGCAGATAGAGCTTGTAGGCTACCATGAATGCAGTACAGAAACCTGTGATAAAACCCGGTACATAGATCCAGAGTCCGCACCCTGTTTTTGTCTGAATGTAATAACACAGGAGCAGACAAAGGATAATGGGTGTCAGAAGAGAAACGGTAAACTGGGTAACAATCGTCATGATCTGAAAAAAATTCATAAATGATTTCACTTCAGTTCCTTCCTCCCTCTAGATAAAATTCTTAATAAATGATGCCCTGTGGATCGGGCTTGGCCCCACTTTTTTCAGTGCTTCGATATGAGCTGCCGAACCATAGCCTTTATTGGAAGCAAAGCCATACTCCGGCATGATCTTATCGTATTCCACCATCAGGCGGTCTCTGGTCACCTTGGCAATGATACTGGCTGCACCGATGGACTGGCTCTTGGCATCACCTTTAATAATAGGAACCTGTTTGATGTTCACACCCGGAATGGTAACCGCATCATTCAGAAGCAGGGTTGGCTGCGGATCCAGTTTAGAGATAGCCTCCCGCATGGCTTCATAGGTTGCCTGAAGGATATTGATCTCATCGATCCTCTGCGGAGAAGCATAGCCTACAGCCACCGCAATGGCTTTCTCCATGATCACGTCATAGAGCTCTTCTCTCTTCTTCTCACTGAGTTTTTTCGAATCGTTGATATAAGGGATCCTTGCATCTTTCGGAAGGATCACAGCACCGGCCACCACCGGACCGGCTAAAGGACCTCGTCCCACCTCATCGATACCGCAGATCCACTCATACTCAGCATACTGCTTCTCATATGTACAAAGGAGTTCCACCCTTTCCAGTTCCAGCCGATCCTTCTCCAGCTGCTTTCTTAAGCGAAGCAGATGATCCTGCACACTCTTTCTCTCATCAGCTTCATAGAGAGCAAAAAGCTGGTCCCAGGATGTTTTTGGAGTCTGCAGAAACTCTTCTTTTATCACAGATAATGATTTTTTCATATATTTTTGTCTCTTCTCAAAGGTTTATTATCTTTGTTTTTGTAAAATGTTATCCAAATTAACATCTTTACTAATTCATTTATCAAACAACATATTTACTCATGATGCCTATATTTTACCTCATATAGCCCGAATTGTAAATGATTTACACCTCGATTCATGTATTATTTCTTTACTATTTTATGAATTGTGTATAAATTGCACACTATTATTTTATTGATTTTTACGAAAAATCTTTCATAAAAAAAAGCAAATCCGTCACCTGCCCATCCTTCTTGTTTTTCCTCAGCAGGTATTGTAAAGTAAAAGCAGATCCATGTGTGTTTAACCACATTTTCAGCATAATTCAGGAAAGGAAGTCAGAATGGATTACTATCTTGTCACTAAACGCACCATCTTTCGCAATATGACAGACAAAGAGATCGATGAAGCGGTCTCTGCTCTTCGAACAGACGAAATAGCCTACGAAAAAGGGGACATGATCCTTGCTTCCGGTTCTGTCACCTCTTCCATGGGCCTGGTCCTGTCCGGAACCGTCATCATTGAGTGCAGAGATTATCTGGGAAATCTTATAACAACAAAAATCCTGCGGGAAGGCACTTATTTTGGTGAAAGTCAGGCCTTTCTGCAAAACGAACCTGTTATGGTAGATGTGATAGCCGGAGAAGATTGCAGGGTTCTTTTTCTTCGAATCGGTGATCTCCACGATCTTCGCAGGTATACAAGGTCCTGGACTCCTAAACTCTTACTGAATCTCATGTTTCTGGGAGCCCAGAAACAAATTTTTTTAGCCGAACAGATCACCCATACTTTACCCAAAACCATCCGCAGCAGAGTCATGGCCTATCTTCTTTCTGTTTCAGAGAAAGAAGGCAGCACGGTCGTGGATATACCCATGGACAGACAGGAGATGGCCGATTATCTCAGAGTGGAGCGTACGGCACTTTCCAAGGAGCTGGGACGGATGCAGAAGGATGGTCTGATCCGGATGCAGAAAAACCATTTTGAACTGCTGGTGGAAATGCCGCAGAAGACAG
>JAKSRN010000370.1 GCA_024403585.1 Lachnospiraceae bacterium
GCATCGGCAGAGAGAACCATCTCTGCATAATAGATGCATACCGGCAGGATACGCATCAGTGCACCATTACCATTGGCATGCTCACCGGTACGTCCACAGGTCAGCATGTCTTTTGTATGGCGATAGCAAAGAATCGCAGATGTGCAGGTGAGTCCCTGATCAAAAGCCTGTCCGTAAGGAGTATATGCTCCGTTCAGATGCCAGTCCATAAAACGCTCCATGATATCAACCGGATCAACATCGTCCATTTCCTTCATGCTGGCCAGCGTAGCCAGTGCCATACTGCTGTCATCTGTCCATGTACCTTTTGGCATCATGTAGGTTCCAAATTCTTCCATGTCTGTCACAAGGCCATGGGCTTTGATCTCTTTTCTACTCAGAAACTGTACCGGACAACCCAGTGCATCCCCAACAACAAGACCCATCATTCCGTTTAACATTGTATTTCTCATATGCATTCCCTCTTTCTGTATGAATCATATATAGTATCCGTTACTACGTAATCCACCGGACCATCATATAAAACTGATTTCCTGCTCCCCCTTAGAACTCTCGTCCCTGAGGTAGGAATCACTCTATCTGAGATGTTTGTATCATACAGCAGAATCATCTCCAAAAGGTCTCTTTACAAACGACCTCTCACAATGTGCACTATTCAATATCCAGCCCAAACCGGTACATCGCACTGATCGCCGCCTGAGCCTTCTCAGATTCTTTCTTCTTAATGATCGCATTACGGTCTGCCAGGATCGCCAGCATCTCGTCCACCACTTCCACATCCGGAAGTTCCGAATAATGGGACAGATAACCGATCATTCTGCCTGCCGTAAAATCCGTATTCAGATTTCTTGTTACCAGATCACAAAGATTTTCCGGATAGCCACGGTCCACCATGATCTGATACAGCTGCATGCTCAATTCACTCCTTGGTTTCATCTGCATCCCTCCGCCCCCTTCCTGCGTCTCTGCGACCCCTTGGAAGGGACATACTTATCGTTTTCAGTTCCGGTATTCCGTTTCTTCCGTATCCCCGAACCTCGTTACAGGTTCTCCTCTGCCCATTTTGCAATGATGGCAAGTCCCTTCGGCGGAACACAGAAACGTTCGTCATCCTTCTCCATAGCTTCCACTACAAAGTCCAGATCGAACCATTCCACACCGTCCAACTCTTCCTCCTGAAGAACGAGTGTCTTCTCATCTACCGGTTTGTCATATACATAAAGAAATGCGATCTCATTGTCTTTAAACAGCTTTCCATGAAACTCCTCCTGATACAGGATATCAAAACAGGAGACAAATTTCAGATCACCCTCATCAGCAGTGATTCCCAATTCCTCTTCTAATTCTCTTCTTGCAGAATCCTCTGGTTCATCCCCTGCGGTAATATGTCCTGCAGAAGAAGTATCATAACACCCCGGGAAACTGTCTTTGTTCATCGCACGTTTCTGTAAAAGAACCTGGTTTACACCATCTTTCTTTCTGGCAATCCACACATGGGCGGTTCTATGTCGAATTCCCTCTGCATGAGCAACCGATCTTTCCACGGTCTCACCTGTAGGATTTCCAAGCTGATCTACAATATCAAAAAGTTCCATCTATCTTACCTCTCTAACTTTGTTTTCGTATTGGCTTGCGATAATTCTTTTGGAGCCTGAACCCTTCAATATTCTATTCTTACCAATTCAATACTTCATTTAGGCAGAGCCCACCAACATTCTAATTTTACCATTGATTCCTCGATAGATAAAGGTACTGCTCTTGTCTTCTTCTGCTTTCTTGCTTATGATATCAATAGGTATCTATTCTACTCAAAAAGATACACGGACCTGCCAATCCAGAGGATTCATCCAATCCAAAGGACCTATCCATTCTGATTCCCAGACAAAGGAGAACCCATGAAAATCTTATTTCTCGATATAGACGGTGTATTGAACTCTACGCAGTTTTATAACAATAAATCCACTGAAGACCTGATCTTAGAGCCCCTTGACGGCCGCTGTGTCCTCCATGTAAAAAGCATTGTGGATGCCACAGATGCCAGGATCGTGATTACCTCCACCTGGAGAGGCGGCTGGGAAAAGGAAGCTTCCCGCTGTTCACGGGAAGGGCAGATCCTGAACAGGTTCTTTAAGCTTTACGGTCTTTCCATCTATGATAAAACTCCTGTTCTTCCGGGAAGGCGTGGTGCCGAGATCCGTGCATATCTCGATGCCTGTCCGGAGAAAGTCACCGGCTACTGTATCATAGACGACAATGACTTTTCCTGGAAAAAACACCATCTCCACAGACATGTGGTCCAGACTGATTTCGAGGATGGCGGACTCAAGGAAGAGCATGCAAAGAAGGCAATTGAAAT
>JAKSRN010000371.1 GCA_024403585.1 Lachnospiraceae bacterium
ATCGGGTAATGGAGTGAAAGAATTATGAAAGATATGACGAAAGGATCCCCTGCTAAGCTGATCCTTGCGTTTGCGATACCGATCCTGATCGGAAGTCTTCTGCAGAAGACCTACAGCATTGCCGATACCAGGATCGTGGGAACGTATCTGGGGGATAGAGCCCTGGCAGCGGTAGGAGCGACCACGGTACTGAGCTCTTTATTTAATGGATTTTTTACAGGAATTGCCAATGGCTTTTCTATTATGACTGCGCAGAAATTCGGTGCAAAGGATAAAAAGGGTGTGAAGACATCTTTTGCCGGAGCACTTTTACTGGGAATGATCCTGGCGGTGGTTCTGGTGGGAATTACCCTGCTTTGTATGAATCCCATTCTGCATTTTATGAAGGTGCCGGAAGAGTTTTATCAGGACGCCTCCGGTTATATACGGATTGTAATTGCCGGTATGCTGATCACCATGATCTATGATGTGCTGCTGGCTTCGGCGAGAGCAATCGGTGACAGTGTGACACCGCTTTTGACACTGACCCTTTCTGTCCTTTTGAATATCCTGGGGGACATCATCCTTCTGGGTTACTTTCATACAGGTGTATGGGGAGCGGCAGCGGCAACTGTGCTGGCGCAGGCGATCACCAGTGTGATCTGTGCCATCTATATGCTTCAGAAGTATGATATCTTCCGACTTGTGCCGGCGGATTTCCGCGAGTGTTCAGGTGCTATGATGCGGTCTATGCTGGCTACCGGCCTGTCTATGGGATTTATGAATTCTCTGATCGGAATCGGTTCTCTGATCCTGCAGACAGCAGTGAATGGACTGGGAGCATCCTATATTGTTGCACAGAGTGTGGCAAGAAAGATCACAGAAGTTCTCATGGCTGTGTTTGTGGCTGTGGGCAATACCATGGCTGTCTATTGCGGACAGAATTACGGAGCAGAAAAATATTCCCGTATCAGGAAGGGAATCCATGCTGGCTATATGATTACCTGCAGCTGGTGCATTGTGGTCCTTCTGATCGTTTATACATCAGCAGCTTTGCTTGTTCAGCTGATCACAGGAAGCGAAGATCCGATCATGATCGATGCGGCGACAAAATATCTGCGTTTTGATTCCATCCTGTATGTGCTGGTTGCTGTGATCTTTGTACTTCGCAATTCTCTGCAGGGAATCGGAGACCGGATCACTCCGCTGGTATCCAGCGGAATTGAGATGGCAGGCAAGGTGATCCTTACCTATACGCTGGTGCCGGCATTTTTGTATGATGGTGTGATCTGGGTGGAGCCGATTGTGTGGATCGTGATGATCCTTCCTTTGATCCGGAGTATGAGAGAATGGAATCGACGCATTGACAGAAAGATTCGACTGGGAAAGGAGAAATAGCAGAGTATGAATTTTGTACCGGAAGGCACAACAGTGGCCGGTTTATTTGAGTGTGAGGAGTGCAGGATCCGCTTTCTGGATCTTTCCACCAGTAAGTCCATCGTGTGTCCTTACTGTGATGAAACAGAAGAGGCTAAGGAGAATGCTGTATTACTGAAAGTCATTCAGGGAGAGGAGCAGGTCAGAGAGTATGATATTCTGCTGAGCCCGGACTTTTCCGGCGGCGGCTATCAGCTGATCTGACAGAAGAAAATTGTAATGGATTGGAAGGAGATTGAGAAGGTTCGTCCCTTGCTTGAAAAGGATGAAGCGGTCATTCTGGCGGATATCCGTGCTGTTTATCGAAAGCTGGATGAGAGATTCCACCTGCATGGTGCAGAGATCCCGATCACATTCGGCTTTGAGGAGGATGTGCTGGGATCCTATACACCAAAGAACGGGTCAGCCATGGAGTGCTTTCACTTTTCTCTTCTGTTTGTAGGATACAGTGTGGCGAATCCTCTGAAGCGCAGTGACAGACTGGATCTGTATCTGCACGAGTATGCCCACTACATGCAGTATCATATGGAGATCCCTAAGGAATATCAGTTTAAGCCGGGAATCCACGGCAGCGCCTGGGTATGGTGCTGTTCGCTGGTGGGGGCAGCTCCGACACCTTACTACAAGGTGGGAGAGAGTCTCATGAAGAAGAACTATGAGAAGAAACTGAGGAATCCGATCAATGACAGGTATGTATCCCTGAAGGATACAAGGAAAAGAGAAAAGGAATACCAGGACAAAAAGAACAGTAAGGTCATGTATGAAGTGGGAGAGTCCCTCCGCCATCCGGCCTTTGGCATGGGTGTGGTGGAAGCAATCGAGCAGCTGACCGGGTCGGTGCGGCTGCATGTGCGTTTCGGAGATGAGATCAAAAAAATAGACCAGCAATGGCTTTTAAAAGCCATCAGAAAAATGGAGCAGACAGGCAGGTAAAAA
>JAKSRN010000372.1 GCA_024403585.1 Lachnospiraceae bacterium
GTCAGTGTAATGCCATGGGTTCACGTCTCTTTTCTAATCAGGCATCTCTCTACGGACATCCATTTGATAACCCGGAGGCCCGTAGAAAGGTAGCCGGCATCTTCCACTGTGATGAGGAGATTCTGGCAAAGGGACCTACCAAAACCTACAATCAGATCATCGAAGGCATTAACGCCGGCGAGATCAAGGCCCTGTGGATCCTCTGCACCAATCCAAGACACTCCTGGACCAACAACGAGACCTTCCAGCAGGCAATGGACAAGCTGGAGTTCTATGTTGTACAGGATATTTACAATGATATCGAGTCTGCAGATGGCTGTGATGTATTCCTGCCTGCAGTACCGGGAATCAAGAAAGAAGGAACCTACATCAATCTGGAAAGACGTCTCTCCCGCATTGTTCCAGTTGTAAAACCGGACGACGACGAGAAAAATGACTACCAGATCATGTATGGCATTGCCAAAGCAATGGGCTTCCAGGACATCATTGACTACTGGAAGACACCAGAAGACTGCTTCAATCTCCTGAAAGCATGCTCCAAGGGCCGTCCGTTTGACATTACCGGTGTAGATTTCCGCGAACTGGAATTCTCTCATGGTATCCAGTGGCCATTCCGTGAGGGCGAGGTCCTGGAAGAGTATGAGCGAAGACTCTATGCAGACGGAAAATTCTATAATCCGGATGGCAAGGCAATCTTCCAGTTTGAGCCGGTACCGGAGAACCCGATGCCGCAGACAGAAGAATTCCCATACATCTTCAATACAGGCCGTGGTACTGTTGGTCAGTGGCACACCCAGAGCCGTACCCGTGAGGTACAGTTCGTTGATGGTGTCAGCCTGAAACATGCCTACTGCTACATTCATCCAACCATAGCAGAAAAATTCAATCTGAAACATGAGGATCGGGTTTTGCTCAGTTCCTGCAATGGCCAGGAAGCCGTATTTGCAGTAAGAATCACAGACGACGTACAGCCGGATGAGATCTACGCTCCGATCCACTATGTAGAATGCAATAAGCTGACTCCTTCCGTATACGATCCGTATTCCAAAGAGCCTTCTTATAAATCTGCAGTTGTCAACATCAGACCATGGGAGGAGTAGGGATATGTATAGAATCAAAATCGACAGAAGCCGCTGTATCGGCTGTTTAATGTGTGTAACATCCTGCTGTATCTCCCACGATACACACGATGCAAGAAACCGTGTAGTCATCGATTCCGAGACAAGACCGGCTCCGATCTTCTGCCGTCACTGTGAGAATCCGGAATGTGCCATCACCTGTATGACCGGTGCCATGCGAAAAGATGAGAAAACCGGCTATGTTCTCTATGATAAAGATCACTGTGCCCACTGCTTTATGTGTGTCATGGGATGCCCTTACGGTGTTCTGAAACCGGATGAGATTTTCAAAACCGAAGTCATGAAATGCGATATGTGCATGCACAGAAGCGAGGACGGAAAAGGCAACCCGATGTGCGTAGAGAAATGCCCTATGCATGCAATCACACTGGTGGAGGTGACGAAATAATGAAATATGTAGTAATCGGCGCCAGCGCAGCTGGCACAAATGCAGTTCGTAAGCTTCGTGACCTGAATCCGGATGCAGAGATCGTCATGATTTCTGCCGATACAGCCATCTATTCCCGCTGTATCTTATATCATCACCTGAAGGGTGAGCGTGATCTGGAAGGTCTGAACTTTGTTGGTCCTGCCTTTGAAGAAAGAATGCATATCACCTGGATCAAAGGCGTAAAAGCCACAGGTGTGGACTGTGATAAAAACATCGTATCTCTCTCCGATGGACAGGAAGTTTCCTACGATAAACTCTGTATCGCTACCGGTTCTCATCCGAACTTCTTCCCGATCCCGGGACTCCGTGAAGGAAAGAATGTAACCGGTTTCCGTAACTTTGAGGATGTGGAATTTATCGAAGAACGTCTGGAAAAGGCACAGAATATCTTCGTTATGGGTGCCGGTCTTGTAGGCATCGATGTTGTGGCAGGTTTGGTTAAATATAATAAGAACATTACACTTGCCGACATGGCACCTTATATGCTGGGCATCCAGCTGGATGACTATTCCGCAGGTGTTTACGGAAAAATGTTTGCTGAACGCGGCGTAAAACAGTATTACAACATGGGCGCAAAGGAATTTGTCCTGGATGAGGATGGTAACTGCTATAAAGTAATCCTCAATGACGGAACAGAGATTCCGACTGACCTTGTAATCAACTGTGCCGGTGTCCGTGCAAATGTTGAATTCCTCGAGGGAAGCAAACTGGAGTGCGACCGTTTCGGTCTGATCTTCGATGAGCATGGCCAGACAAACGTACCGAATGTATACGGTGCAG
>JAKSRN010000373.1 GCA_024403585.1 Lachnospiraceae bacterium
TTATGAAGCGGGAGAACACGGAACCAATAGGTGTAAAGATACTGGAACCCCAGTGAACTGTAAAGTCTGATCGCAGGATCGTTATCAGAGACGACCTGCAGATAGGCATGCTTGGCGCCTCTTTTGCGTCCTGCGTTCAGGAGGCTGGCACAAAGGGTGCTGGCAACATGCTGTCTTCTGAGATCGGGGTGTACATGAATGGCATAGATGCCGATATAATCTCGATCCAGAATACCAAGACCGGTGGCTGCAATCTTTCCGCCAACAGTGACAGAAGCACACAGCGTACGTTTGGGGATCGCATGATACATGGATGGAACAACGGACCGGTGCATAATGTTAGTGGTATTCTTTAATGTAAACAGTGCCTGGATCCAACTGTCAGAGATGATGTTATTGATATCAACCGTGATCGACGAATTGCGGATAGGAATTGGTTCTGAAAGATCAGCAATCATGCAATCAGTGGAGTGCTGGATCTCATATCCGCGTTTCCAGAGTCGGCAGTCAAAATCAGCTGAGATCAAGGGTGAGATCTTGAATATGGACGGAGTGCCCCATTTTTGATATTCCTGCTCGCAGTAGGCAATTTTTTCGTCTGTCGGAATGGTAGAGATTCCCATCTGCTCCACACAGTTGGTACGGTGGGTATAGAAGTAGGAGAAACGCAGTAGCCAGTTATCATAAAACTGAATCTGATGAGACGGCCATGCGTTAAGAGACAGATCTTCTATTGTTTTGATGAGTTTTTTATCCATAGCGTATCCTCATTATTATTTGTCTGCTTTCATCAGACCGAACAGGGCTGATGCATGAATACAGTATAATATAGGAAAAAACAAAGCTCAAGAAAAGAGAGGAAAAAAGTCACATTGCTTGCATAAACAGAAAAAAGGGGGTATAATTACTCTGATATTTTTTCAATAAGTATAGGAGATGATACAATGGCTAAATTTTTAAGGTTTCTTTTTAACCTTTTGTTAATGCTTTATATTGTTGCGGCGCTGGCGCTTTTTGTTCCTCCGCTGGTAGGTGTAGCCACCGCAGTAACACTGGAAGACACTGAGGGAAATCAGGAGCTGGCAACTGTAAACTATGCCTGGAGAACTCCACTGAAAGAGCTTCAGCCAGGAGATGAGATTCTGGTAACAGAAGAGAATTCCGTATATGTATATCCGGTAGGGTCTGTAGATACAGAGAAGGCAGTCGTTAATGCAGCAGATCCGGACAAGACAGAGATCCCTGTACGTACCTTTGTATATAAGCTGGTTCTGACTGTACCGTATCTTGGATATATTGCAATTCTCCTTCAGACTCAGGAAGGAATGATCATCCTCGGTGCAGTTGCAGCTACACTTCTTGTTCTTTGCATTCTGACTTCTATCTGGGTAAGAAGAAGAAAAATCAAACGAATGAAAGAGGATGAAGAGAATCTGATCGATGAGGAGGACAATCAGTTCTTCGAAGCTCTTGCTTCTCAGAAGCGTGAGTCGGATCAGAGAGCGGAGGCAGAGTACCGTGAGCGTCAGGAAGTCCTGAAAGAGACAACTGTGATAGATCCTAAGAAACTTTCTCTGGATGAGGAATATGAGGAACTGCCTCCTGCTGAGAAAGCTCAGGAGATTCCGGTGAAGGAAGAGCTTCTGGAGGACCTGGACGAGGAAGATCCTCAGACAGGAGCAGAAGTGATCAACAGCAGTGTAGCTGAAGAGGACGAGCTTCTTGTGGATGAAAAAGAAGCAGATAAAACCCTTCAGAAAGCTTCTGAAGAGAAAAAAGAAGATGCAGCAGCTGACATGGGAATGGAAGTCGAAAGAGCTGTATCAACCGGTAATATCCCTGGTGTACAGGCAGCGCTTGAGGCTGCACTGGATACACAGCAGATCCAGAGACATGTAAGACGTGCAGAAGTGGTCCGTGAGCCAGAGGTTGAGCCTGAGGCACTTCCGGCAGATGAGATCGAACTGGCAATGCCGGTGTATACGGTAGATGAGTATCTGGAGAAAGCTTATCAGAACGGAGAAGATCCGGTTGTGAAAAAAGATGAGCTGACAGGTGTTACTTATATTGATTTCTCAGAATGCCTGTAAGGGAGATTCTTCTATATATAATAGAAGAAACAGTGTCGGATCGGTAAGAGGAAAAATCAGATCCTTTTATGAGCAAGCCTGACCAGAAACAAAAAACGCACATAAACGAATATAAAAGAAGAGGCAGAAGCGCCTCTTCTTTTTGCGTTAATAGAGATCTGAGATTTCCGGGCGCAATCCAGAAATGCTCACTGGAGGCAGGCGCTAGAGGCGGCTTACGGTGATTCTTTACAGAACAGGAGATTTGTTATATAAT
>JAKSRN010000374.1 GCA_024403585.1 Lachnospiraceae bacterium
AATTACCGGGTAACTATGGAGGAACGTGATGTACTATACAAATTATATGGACTACATGAGTGGCGTTAACTTCAGTATGGAGTTCAGCTGCAGCTGTATGCTGATCTTGCTGTTAGTTGCAATGACTTTGAAGAAAAACACTACAAAGGAGATGTATTATTACAGGTCCTTTATCCTGGCTAATACTGTTGCTGTATGTGCAGATATGGTCAGCTATATTGCTTCGGGCAGATCGGAAGTGGTTGTGATTCTTGTGGGAGCGAGTATTCTGTCTTACATAGCAACGGGGTATGCCGCATTCAGTTTCTTTGCTTATCTTCAGAACCATTACAAAGAACGGTATGGCATTCCTTTCTATGAAAAAGGAATAAGGATCATGCAGGGATATATTGTGGCGATCTCTTTGTTATATATCTCTTCTATATGGACAGGATGGTTCTTTGTCATTGACTCCAATTATTTATATGAAGCAGGAAAATATGCAGTCATATCCGGTATCGTCTATCTTCCACTTTTGTGGATCTGTTTCTTTGCTGCTATCAAACACAGTAAGATTGCCACAACCCGAGAGACAATTATTCACGGACTGTTTTCTGTGATGTACCTGCTCGTTGGATTTGTCGATGCAGTGTATACAACTTCCCTTCATTTCCTGATGGCGGTGCTGTTTGCATTTCTGATCTATATTGTGATCTCTATGGAGCAGGATCAGGAGCTTGCCAGAAAGGAAACAGAACTTGTAAAAAGCGAACTGAATGCGCTGCGTCTGCAGATGAATCCGCATTTTATCTACAATACTCTGGCTTCCATTGACGGCCTGTGTATGTTTGATCCGGAGGAAGCAAGAAATCTGATCGCTAAGTTTACCAAGCACCTTCGTGGAAGTTTTCTGGATAATTCACCGTCTACCATTCCTTTTGAAAAGGAGCTTGAGAATCTGGAATCCTATTTTGCTGTTGAGCAGGTTCGTTTTCCGGATATCGAGTTTGTGACGGATATTCAGGTTCGTGATTTTGAGGTTCCGCCTCTTACCGTACAGCCTGTTTTTGAAAATGCCATCAAGCACGGAATCTGTGGCAAAGAGGAAACCGAGGGCACCATCACCTTATCAACCTTTGAAAAAGATGGTTGTTATCATATTGTGATTACAGATGATGGCGTTGGTTTTGATGTAAATCAGAAGAAAAAACCGGATGGAAGAGCTCATCTCGGTGTGGAAAATACAAAGAAACGTCTGGAACTGATCTGCGGTGGTCAGATGATCACAAGCAGTAAGATCGGCGTTGGGACAACTGTTGACATGGTCATTCCAAAGAAAAGGAGTTAAATTATGAAAGCACTGTGCGTAGATGATGAAGCGATTTTGTTAAATGTACTGAAGAAAGCAGTTGGAGATTCTCCGGATATTGATGAGGTGGTTGGCTTTTCCAGTGGAAAGAAGGCATTGGACTGGGCGAGAGAGAATTCCTTTGATATTGCATTTCTGGATATTCAGATTGGAAAGATGACAGGACTGGATCTGGCTAAAGAGCTGAAAGAGATCTATCCGACTCTTCCGGTTGTATTTTGTACCGGTTATGGTCAGTATGCGCTGGATGCCTTCAAGGTCCATGCGGTGGGATATCTGACTAAGCCGATCTATGCGAAGGATGTTCAGGAGCAGATCGACAATATTAAACAGATGACCGGCTACAATAAAGAGAATGAGAAACGTTTCCGTGTTCAGTGTTTTGGAAACTTCGAGTGCTATGTGGATGACGTTCCGCTGGAATTCAAGAGAAAGAAGTCAAAAGAGGTACTGGCATATCTGATCGACCGACGAGGTGCAACTGTTACCTCCGGCCAGATTTCAGCAGCCCTCTGGGAAGACGAAATGGATGAGAAGAAAGCATCCAACTATCTCTATCAGCTGCTCCACCATCTGAAGAAGATCTTACAGGACGTGGGAATGGAAGATGTTCTCTTAACGCTTCCAAACGGATACGCCATCAACAAGGAACTGATCAACTGCGATTATTACAGATATCTGGATAATGATCCACAGGTCATGAATTCCTTCAAAGGCGAGTATATGTACCAGTACGGCTGGGCAGAAGAGACACTGGGAAGTCTTCTGGACTATGAGGATTATCTGGACTAAGAAGATTCGATGAACAGTAATCATGGAAATACAATTTTCTCAGAAAAAAACTGAGGAAGTTGTATTTCCTGAAAGAATGATGTATGATAGATACAGAAGCACGCCGAGCTCCTTTCTTTGTGTTTGTTGTTTGTTGTGTTGTTATTGAAATGAATAGGCGTGTTTGGGAGGACTGGGAAACCCGTTCTCCCTTTTTTT
>JAKSRN010000375.1 GCA_024403585.1 Lachnospiraceae bacterium
CAATCCTTCTGAGCTCTTCCAGTACAGCTGCAAGCTGATCTTTCAGAGCCTTGTACACCTTGGGATTCCCCTGTACTGTGATTTCTCGACCAAGGCATCGTCTGTAGCAGTATTCCTGCTTGTTCAGCCCGGAAAGTGCCACTGCTGCATTGATTGCCTCGTTTTCTTCAGGAGATACCCTGAACCCCACCGTAATGCTTCTAAAACGGTTGTGTCTGTCTACATTCTTAGCTGACATATTCTTCACCTCTTTCATTCAGTTTTCTTGCCATCTCGTCCTGTTTGGAAGGGAAGAGATGGGCATAATCCAAAGTGATACGCTCACTTTCGTGTCCTACACGATCTCCGATTGCTACCACGGAAAAGCCCATATCGATCAGGAGAGAAACATGGGAATGTCTCAGATCGTGAATACGGATTCTCTTTACTCCGGCTTTCTCAGCCCCTCTGTCCATCTCATGGTGAAGATAGCTTTTGGTGATGGTGAAGATCCTGTCTTTTTTCTTGAGCCCGTAGAGCTGGCTGAAATAGTCTTTCATCTCCTCACAGAGAAAGTCCGGCATCTTGATCGTACGGTTACTTTTCTTTGTTTTCGGAGAAGTAATCACATCCTCTCCATGCATACGCTGATAGGATTTGTTGATCCTTACCGTTTTCTTCTCAAAGTCAAAGTCGGCAGGAGTAAGTGCCAACAGCTCTCCTTCACGAATTCCGCACCAGTACAGCATCTCAAATGCGTAATAGGAACGGGGCTTCTCCATCATCACTTCGGCAAACTTCTTGTATTCCTCTGTTGTCCAGAACAGCATTTCCTTGTGCTCTTCGGAGCCCATGTTGCCGACCTGTGCTGCCGGATTTCGCTTCAGTTCATAGTAGCGGACAGCATGGTTGAAAATGGCACTCAGCTGATTGTGCAGCGTTTTCAGATACGTTGCTGAGTATGGTTTCCCTTTCTCATCTCTGTGCGCAAGCATCTCATTCTGCCAGGCGATGATATCCTTATTGCTGATCTCGCAGAGTTTTCGCTTCCCGAAGTAAGGGAGAAGCTTGGTTCGGATAATGTGTTCCTTACTGTTCCATGTGTTTTCCTTGAGCCTCGGTCTCAGATCCTTCTCATAAAGCTCCACGAATGCCTCAAAGCTCATGTCCATATCCGCCGCACTCTTCAGCTGGAACATTCGCTCCCATTCCTGGGCTTCTCGCTTCGTTGCAAAGCCTCTTTTGCATTTCTGCTTTCGTTCACCCGTCCAGTCCACATAGCGTGCCATGACATACCAGGTGCCCTTGTTTTCGTCCTTAAATACCGGCATTATTTACCTCCCTTTCTGATTCCGTAGAATCGTTCAAAAAAATAGTCTCGGCTGATCCTGCCCGGTATGGTCAGGAAGCCTTTGGCCTCCAGCTCTGCATTTAATCGCCGGATGACCTTGTACGCGTAAGCCTTGGATATATCGAGTTCCTTCGCTACATCCTCAGCTCGGATAAAAGTGTTCTCCATTGATAATCCTTTCTGCTTCTTCCGAAGCTGTATCTGTTAGTTTCGCACCACCCTTCCTAATGCAGTTCCTGCCCCGGAGTCTCACCGCAGCGTATGGTTTCCTTTGGTACGCTCGCTCCTGTCAGAGGTCTCGGCGGTACTTCCCGGGGAAACATATCCCATTAGGTAGTGGCTATTCAATTGCTGCACTAAACACATTTGTTTAGTGTTCTGTTATTATACTAAGCATATTTGTTTATGTCAATAGGCTTTGGAGAAAATAATTAAACTTTTTTGTTTTGGTTATCTTGACTATCCTTAAACAAATATGCTATAATACAGCCACTTACAAACACAGGAGTGATAACGCTATGGCAATTGGTGAAAGAATTCGTTTTATCCGCAATCTGAAAGGCATGACCCAAAAGTATCTTGGTCAGATCATCGGCTTTCCTGAGAAAACTGCCGATATTCGCATGGCTCAGTACGAATCCGGAACCCGTACCCCAAAAGCAGATGTAACAGAAGCGCTGGCTCAGGCACTGGATGTTTCTCCCGCTGCGCTGGCAGTTCCCGATATAGACACCAATATTGGCCTGATGCATACATTGTTTGCCCTGGAAGATCTGAGAGGTCTTAAAGTAGGGCAGATTGACGGAGAGCTTTGCCTCCGACTCGACAAACACAAAGGTCTCGAATACATTTCCATGTTTGATATGCTTTCTGCCTGGTATGAACAGGAAGAGAAGTACCGTAATGGTGAAATCACCAAGGAAGAGTACGACCAGTGGAGATACAACTATCCGAAGTATGACACCTATAGCCGCCGGGCAAAGGTTCCTTC
>JAKSRN010000376.1 GCA_024403585.1 Lachnospiraceae bacterium
TCCCACACTGACTCTGCCCTTACGGCACTGTTCCTTATATTTTTCCAACTGGGTCAGGCTGTTGAAGACGATATGATCACAGATCAGGATCAGCTCATCCATGTCTTCCTGCTTGAAGGCTGGGGCAAAGACATGATTTTCCTTGCCCATGCACTCTCTTCCCAGTCTTGCTTCATAGATTCCGCTGCCCACGGTACCGCTGATGTACTTGCCGATCAGGGGATATTCATAGAAGCAGGAGAAGCATTTCTGGGCCAGAAGAATATGGCAGCCGGTTTCCTCCTCCACGCTGTGAAGAATCTCCAGATTCTGACGGAGTTTTTTCTCATCAATCACATAGGCAGGGGTTTTTATCTCATTTATCCACATTTTTTGTCTCCCGTATATCGGACGATTTCGTTGCAGGCAACTCCCACCGTCCTGCATTGATATCTTTAATCTACCAGTACAGGATTCTCATCAACCACCCATGGCAGCCCCCATTTGTTCAGCATCTCCATGTATGGATCCGGATCGAACTCGTCTGTTGTGAACACGCCCGGTTTCTTCCACAGTCCCTCAGCAACCAGTGCTGTTCCGATCATTGCAGGAACACCTGTTGTGTAGGAAATAGCCTGGGAACCAACCTCGCGGTAGCACTCCTGGTGGTCGCAAACATTGTAGATGTACAGTGTTTTCTCTTTGCCGTCTTTTACACCTGTAAAGATGCAGCCGATGTTTGTCTTACCAACTGTTCTTGGTCCCAGGGAAGCTGGGTCTGGAAGCAGGGCTTTCAGGAACTGGATCGGAACGATCTGCTGTCCCTCGAACTCGATTGGGGTTGTGGAGAGCATACCTACATTCTCAAGGCATTTCATATGAGTCAGGTAGCTCTGGCCGAAGGTCATGAAGAAACGGATTCTCTTAACCTCTGGCATATTTCTTCCCAGTGCCTCGATCTCCTCGTGGTGCAGCAGGTACATATCTTTCATGCCAACCTCCGGGAAATCGTACTCACGTTTGATGGCCATTGGAGGGATCTCGATCCATTTTCCGTCTTCCATGTAAGAACCTGGCGCAGAAACCTCACGCAGATTGATCTCCGGGTTAAAGTTTGTTGCAAATGCATATCCATGGTCTCCACCATTGCAATCCAGAATATCGATTGTATCGATGCGGTCAAAATAATGTTTCTTAGCATAAGCGCAGAATACGCTTGTTACACCTGGGTCGAAACCTGTTCCGCAAAGAGCGGTAAGTCCGGCTTTCTCGAATTTCTCCTGGTAAGCCCACTGCCATGAATAATCGAAGTATGCAGAGAATCCAAGGTCTTTGCAGCGTTTCTCGTAGATTGCTCTCCACTCTGGATCATCTGTATCTTCCGGCTCGTAGTTTGCTGTATCCACATAGTGAACACCACACTCCAGGCAGGCATCCATGATGGTCAGATCCTGGTATGGAAGAGCAACGTTCAGAACAACGTCTGGGTTGTAGGATTTGATCAGGGCAACTACTTCCTCTGTTTTGTCAGCGTCAACCTGTGCTGTTGTGATAATGGTGGAAGTCTCATTCTCCCATCTTGCTTTTACTTCGTCGCATTTGGACTTGGTACGGCTTGCGATCATGATCTCTTTGAATGTATCGCTGTTCTGGCAGCATTTTGCAATTGCTACCTGTGCTACACCGCCGCATCCGATAATTAATACTCTACTCATATTTTTTTCCTCCAGTCTTTTTTCTCTCTATTTGCAGGATTTTTAATTCCTTATTTATATTCTTTATCTCTACTCATCTGAGTTCTTAGGGTTCTTCTTCTGTCTCTATTCTCACTCATGTCAGGTTACAAAATCCGGTTCACCCTTCTCTGTATTCAGTTTGCCTTCGGGTATTAGCGATTTCTCTCCTCTTCCTCCTCCAGCATATCCTCCACATACTTCGGCAGCATAAATGCTCCCTTATGCAGATTGGTTGTATAATATCTGGTCGGGATCTTCAGCTTCTTCCACTCCTTGGTCTCCAGATCATCCAGCGGATGGTATTTGCGGGAGGCAAAACCAAAGAGCCAGTAGCCTGAAGAACAGGTCGGTATATGGGCCTGGTACACACGGCTGATCGGGAAAGCCCGGCAGGCCTTTCTGTGCATCTTCATGCACTCTGCCCTGTCCTCCTCGTAAAAAGGACTTCCGTGCTGGTACACCATGATGCCATCCTTGGTCAGCGCAGAATAACAGCTTCCGTAAAACTCCTTGGTGAAGAGTCCCTCCGTATGACCAAACGGATCCGTCGCATCATTGATGATCAGATCATACTCTCCCTCTTTATTGCG
>JAKSRN010000377.1 GCA_024403585.1 Lachnospiraceae bacterium
ATGTTTAAAAAATCTGCCGGCTGAGCTGGTAAGACATAAAGATGGAAGAATCTTTCTGGAGAAATCCTGTCCGGATCATGGCACATACGCTGTGCCTGTCTGGCAGGGGAAGATCGATTTTGAGAGGTGGCTGTTGGATACGCCGCCGCTTGGTGAAGGGATTGGCAGTAATTGTCCTGAAAACTGTGGAATCTGTTCAGAGCACGAGGTGGCAAGCTGCTGTACTCTTCTGGAGGTGACAGAACGCTGTAATCTGCATTGCAGATTTTGCTTTGCGGACGGAGGAAAACCTGTACAGGATCCGTCACTGGAAGAGATGAAGGCCGCAATCAAAGATATTGCGGAAAAATGCGGTGGTCCTTTGCTGCAGTTATCCGGTGGAGAGCCGACTCTTAGGGACGACCTTCCGGAACTGGTAAGGTATGCAAAGGAAGTGGGCTGCAGTTATGTGCAGATCAATACCAATGGCATCCGGATTGCTGAGGATCCGGATTATGCGAGACGTTTAGCGGAAGCTGGTCTGGACATTGTATTCCTGCAGTTCGATGGAACAAGGAATGAAATATATGAGAATCTGAGGGGCATGCCTCTCCTGGATACAAAGCTGAAGGCTATTCAGGTTTGTAGTGATCTTCAGGTGGGCGTAACCCTGGTACCTACTGTTGTAAAAGGCGTGAATACGGATAATCTCGGTGAGCTGGTGAAACTGGCAGCAAGCCTGGCACCGGGTGTGCGGGGAGTGCATTTTCAACCGGTGTCTTACTTTGGAAGAATTCCGGGCAGGCCGGAAGCTGAGGATCGATACACACTGGATCAGCTGATGGTGGATATTGCAGATCAGACAGGAATTTCTGTGGACAGCTTTATGCCATCGAGATGTGATCACCCGCTGTGTGGTTTCCATGCAAAATATATGATCCGTCAGGATGGGACTCTGAAATCGCTCACTTCTATCACGCATTCCTCGAAAAAGAGGGGCTGTGCGACGGACAATCGGGAGTATGTGGCTCGCAACTGGAGCCGGCATAAAGAGGAGCCGGCACCGGAAGGCAAGCTGTCGGATGAGATGGATTTTGATACGTTCCTGTATTATCTGAGGCATAAGAGTATTACGCTTTCGGCGATGGCATTTCAGGATGCGATGAATCTGAATATTGAGAGGCTGCATTCCTGTACGCTGCATGTGTATGATCAGGGGAGGGTTAAGCCTTTCTGTGCGAAATACCTGACGGCGTTCCAAGGGTGAAGATTTTTCGATTAACCCTCTTTGTGATAGAATGACAGAAAGTTCAACAGGAGGAAATCTGTATGAAAGAAATAAATATCATGGAAGTAGGCGGATTTAAAGTGGGTCATGCCCAGAATATGGAAGCAGCAACCGGCTGTACCGTAATGCTGTTTGACCGTGTGGCACCGGCTGGTGTGGATGTGAGAGGCGGTGGTCCTGCATCCAGAGAGACACCT
This sequence comes from Lachnospiraceae bacterium, assembly GCA_024403585.1. Taxonomy (GTDB): domain Bacteria; phylum Bacillota; class Clostridia; order Lachnospirales; family Lachnospiraceae; genus JAKSRN01. The sequence goes on from JAKSRN010000377.1 coordinate 1,465, forward strand.
CTTCTGAATCCGGTTTCTGATGCAAAGGGGATCCATGCGCTGGTGCTTTCGGGCGGGTCAGCATTTGGCCTGGATGCAGCAGGGGGAGTCATGAAGTATCTGGAGGAGCGAGACATCGGTTTTGATGTGGGGGTAACAAAGGTTCCGCTGGTTTGCCAGTCTTCTCTGTTTGATCTGGTGATCGGACGCTGCGATGTGCGCCCGGATCAGGCGATGGCTTATGCTGCCTGCGAAGCTGCTTCCTATGATGCAATGGAAGAGGGAAATGTTGGCGCCGGATGCGGATGTACCGTTGGAAAATATCGTGGCGTTGATTTCTGTATGAAGAGCGGAATCGGAAGCTATGCTGTTCAGGCAGGTGATCTGAAGGTTGGTGCCATCGTTGCTGTTAATGCGCTGGGTGATGTGTATGATCTGGAGACCGGCGAGGAGATTGCAGGACTTCGCACTCCGGAGGGAGGTCTTCGTTCTACGGAAGAAGAGATGTGGAATGATGTGGACAACATGCACGACCTTTTTACAGGAAATACTACGATCGGAATGGTAGTGACCAATGCTGCTATGGATAAGGCGCTTTTGAATAAAGTTGCATCTATGGCTCATAATGGTTATGCAAGAACGATTCGTCCTGTTCATACTACTGCGGATGGTGATTCAATCTATGCGGTATCCACAGGTGACCTGCAGGGGGATGTGAATATTGTTGGAACGCTGGCTGCTTACGTAATGGGTAAAGCGATCAATCAGGCAGTAAGAACTGCTAAAGGGATGTGCGGTTTTCCGGCAGCGGTGGATCTGAAAAAGTAAGCAGCAGGTCAGTCTGTCCGGTATGAGGTGGA
>JAKSRN010000378.1 GCA_024403585.1 Lachnospiraceae bacterium
ATTACACACTGCACTGCGAAACTTTTCGTTCTGAAGAAAAAATACGAAAAATAAGCCTGTAGGAAACTAGATTTTGTGGTATACTGTTTCTATAGTAATAGATATAGTAGAAAGGAGCTGAGCTTATGGGATTATTTGATAAGAAAAAACAGGAAGAAGTAGTGGAATATCGCAATGGTGAGATTACAGAAGTAGAGGCAAAACTTCTGGATGCGCTGAGATTACTTCGTGATGCCGGTATCCTCTCACATGATGAATACTATGAGAAGAAAGCGAAGATCCTTGAGATCAACTGATGAAGCGGTATTGGTAAGATAGAGATGTAAAATAGAAGGACGTACACTGATTCAAAAAAGTGAATCGGTGTACGTCCTCTTTTTCATTACTTTCTGTAAATAAATCTTTCGCCTAATGCAGGTACATGCCACTTTGCGCAAGGTCTCAATTCCATAAAGTAGCGTCCGAACTCCATCGGATCCACCGTGTTTCCTATGAACATATCAAAATGAGAAGGAATGGTGAGATCCACATCCAGAATCTCAGACAGTTTCGCTGCTTCAATTATATTCAGGTTGCCGATGCAGTCTCTTTCTGTGCGGAAGAAATCCTGTCCGTTGATCGGCGGAAAGAAGATATCCGGTTTCGGAAGCTGAGACAGTTCATCAATCAGGCGTCTGGTGAGATAGGTATCTCCCGGATGCAGCAGACGGATGCCGTTCATTTCCAGCTGGAAGGCAAGGGATACATCATTGCCTTCTTCATCTTTGGCATATTCAGGATGAGCGGTCTGGACTGTACGGATGGCAAGACCAGGCAGTTCCAGGGTTGCGCCTGCATTTACAGGGATGATGTGTGCATCGTCGATCCCCAGATCTTTCAGTACACAGGCACATCCTGCCGGTACAATGAATTTTGCAGAAGGGTTAACGGCAGCCATTCCCTTTACGGTAGGCTCAGCCAGATGATCGATATGATTGTGGCTGCAGATCACGTAATCGGCTTTCGCTTCCTCTGGTGAGAATGGTGGCTGATACCAGCGGGCAGATGTGCCATCTTCATTCAGGTGGTCATTGATCATCACATCCACGTAGATGGTGACCTGTCCCTTCATTACATAGCCAAGCTGTCCAAGATACCAGAATGCCACTTCGTCAGTTCCAACAGCAGTTTCTTTTATTTCCTGTAACAGGGAAGATCCCTGGCGGTACCATGTACGACTCATATGTTTCTCCAATCTTAATGATAATGAATTAGAATCTCGATACTTCCTATGCCGAGTGATTTATGGGTGGTAGTTCTGTTCTCTATTATAGTATTTTTAGTGGAGAAATGGAATTCAAATCCATCCCATGGTACAATAAATAATGAGTAAGCAGAACGGTCAGAAAGGACAGAAAAAGAATGCAAGAAGGACGGATCGCTTGTCTTGGTGACAGCAATACATACGGATACAATCCATACAATTTTTTCGGTGATCCCTATGACACACCATGGCCATTGGCATTGGAGATGCAACTGGGTGAACCTGTTATAAATCTGGGAGAAAACGGAGTAGAGATTCCGCATCGGGAGAGGGATTTTTACTGGCTGAGACGAAATCTTACCCAGTATCTTCCAATCAGATGTATGACCATCATGCTTGGGAGTAACGATCTTCTGAATCTCAGAGGAAGAGATGTTCCAAGAATTGCAGGACGAATGGAAGCACTGGTGGCTTACCTGAAGGAACTGCTGCCAGACACAAAGCTGCTGCTTCTTGCACCGCCTGAACTATGTGGGATGGAAGCATTTCTCAATCCGGCATGTCTGGAGCTGACGGAAATGTATCGACAGCTGGCTGAGAGAGAAGGACTTCTTTTTGCAGATCCCAAAGATTGGGAACTGAAGATGGCAGGGGATGGAGTACACCTGGAAGAGAGTGCACATCTGGTATTTGCGGAACGTCTTATGGCTTTCATGCAAGAATTCATAAAATAGAATTGTAAAAATCAGGAGGAACAATTATGCATCACGTAATGTTAGCAAAATTCAAACCAGAGATTTCAAAGGAACAGATTACCGAGATGTTCCCGGCTATTCAGGCTATTTATGAGAATGCTAAAACAATTGAAGGAATCCATGATGTGATCTACCACAGAAACTGTATTGACAGACCAAATCGATATGATATCTCTGTCAGCATCGTTATGGAGAAAGAAGCTCTTCCGCTTTGGGATGCCTGCCCATGGCACAAACAGTGGAAGGAAGAGTACGGCGATATGCTGGAGAAAAAATGTATCTTTGATTATGAAGACTAATGAGA
>JAKSRN010000379.1 GCA_024403585.1 Lachnospiraceae bacterium
TCTGAACTTCCTATAAAAATTAACACTCAATAACGAATTGCTCCCAAAAGCAACTACTCTAATTCTTCAGGACGAGATGTTGCCATCTCAAACTCTGCATCTGAGAGATCTGATAAAGCATGCCTGATCTCAGCCATTGCCGCTTTCAAATAGCGATTTAGTTTCTCATTTTTTCCATTGAGCACCATCGTTTCAAGAATCAAGTTGCCCGTTTCCAGATTGCATATGATCTGGGTCAGTTCTTCGTAATCATATATCATTTTCAGCTTCCTCCGGCTCTTTTTGTCCTTGTAGAAATGCCAGCACATCTGCCAGCGTTTTATCGCTGGCTGTAAATGCGGCGATCAGTTCTTTGCTGTCCCGTTCTTTTCTCTTGGTCAAAAGAGACTCCAGTTTATCAACCGCTTTGTCATACTTCTGCTTTGCCTGGGCAACTTCAACCTGTGCCTTTTCTATCTGTTCTTCTAACGTAATGACTCTTCTTGCCATTTCCTATATTCCTCCATGCGGTCTTCTTTACTTCTGTTCTGATGCTAATGCGCTTTTTTCAAAGAATTCTTTCTCTATCCTGAAAAGATCCGAACTTAGTGCACTTGCCTGTTTCTGTACATTTGCTGCTGTCATTCCAAATGCTTTCAGTATCGCTTTCTGGGTAGCTGTGACCGCATAGTCCAACCGGTATTCGTTGTCAGCTCCCTTCAGCATCTCTATCTTCTCCAGTTCTTTGATCGCAGCCGGAACCGTCATGTAGTTTTGTTTCTTATCCTGTCTGTTCATTTCATCTTTTAATAAAGCATACATCTTACACCGGATGATCGTTGCCACGAACTCTATGAACAGTTTTGTATCCACAGATTCATTAGAGTATACACGTTCGCTTTTTGATCCAAGATATGACTTGCTTCCACGGAATACCTTCTCAGATCCATCACGGCTCTTATACAGATTAAGCGCATCCTCTGCACTCATCTGAGCTGATGTCACAATCACAAAATATCCGCACAGCCTGATTTCTTCATTAATGACCTCTGCACGTTCTATCCCGCTCATAAACTTCTCATCTTCCTGACCCTCATGCCAGTACACCAGATCGAAGTATTTTAGATATTCGCCGCCCGGTCTTATCGGTTCGCCCATGCATTCCTGCAGTTTTTTACCCATCCGGTCGATCTTGTCCTCAAATCTTTCACGTTCTGCTTTCTTTTTACTGTCATCATAGAAGATATGGATATACCGTTCCCTGTCATCATCTGCGTACAGCTTCCGTTTAACCGTTGTACCGCTTACTTTATAGGTGCGGATACTGTTCCTTCGGTCTTCTTCGAATGTTCCTTTTGCCTGAAGTACCACTTCACGGACAAGTTTTTTCATTCCTTTGACCATGATCACAAAATCATATCCGCTCTCATCCATAAATCGTATGTTCTCTTTATCAAAGTATCCCCGGTCCAGGATGAATCCTACATGTTTATAGCCATATCCCTTTGCCTTTTCCAGGGTATGCTTAAGCTGGGATATATCTACGATGCTTCCCGGATATGCTTCATAATAAAGAGGTTCGCGATTGTTTCTGTCATACGCAATGGAGTAATTGAATATTTCTTTTCCCTGGTCATCCTTTGGATGTCCAAACTCCACCATATCAATATCACCAGCCTGACAGTTTTTATTTGTCGAGTCATAAGATATGTAGATCTTTTCCCTATGATCACGTTTTTCGTTCCACTCATTCAAAAATCGTATGCGCTGGTCGACCGTTGTTTTCGCAAGAAGATCTGATACCTTGGAGTCACTGTATATCCTCATATCCTCTGTCATCAGCGGATGATTAAACGCATAATCCGGATAATACTGTCCAGCATTATCCTCTGTGATAATGGAATAAACAGCCAGATCCAGAAACAGTCCGGCGTCACTCCCCAGTATGCGCGCAAGCATCAGATCCAGTCTGTAATCAGAGATGATCTTTCTCAATACAATATATGCCCCGATACGCAGACATCCGCTTCGATAGTTGCTTTTTTCTTCCGGAAGGACCGCCTGTGGAAATGTTCTCAAAAACTTATCATTCGGCAGCATCAATGCCGGCTGCCCCGGAACCTGCTTACCTATGCAGATACGCTTTGGAGTATTATACTTCTTATCCTTTAGATATATTCGTGCATACTCATAATAAATATAGGTTGTTCCTTTGATCGTTTTCTTGGAAATCTTTCCATCCGTTTCCGGTATTTTCACCTGACAATCAAGATACATATGGCATCCCCTTAGTTAATTATTGAGGGTTAATTAC
>JAKSRN010000038.1 GCA_024403585.1 Lachnospiraceae bacterium
CGGGACTGAATACAGATGCAACGGAGCTGATCATCCCACACCTGATCCTGAACATCATCCAGGCCATCCACCCAGTGGTTGCTCTGCTTCTGATGGTGGGATTCTTCGTAGGTTCCGTAGCAGTTGGTATCTCCACTGCAGATTCTTTCCTGCTGGTAACAGGATCCATCATCTCTGAGGATATCCTCTACCATACGCTGGGGCTGAAGATGAATGAAAAACAGCGACTGCTCTGCGTGCGTCTGGTTATTGCGGTGGTGGGAAGCATCAGTGTCATCTTCGCTCTGAACCCGCCGGATCTGATCTTTACTCTGATCATGTTTGCCATTGCCATTGTAATGCCGCTTTTCCCAATCCTTGTGCTGGCTATCTACTGGAAAAGAGCCACCAAACAGGGAGCACTTGCGGGCGCAGTGGTGGGAACCCTGCTGGTTCTTGCTACCTACTTTATCTGGGATCTGGGCAACACCTGGTATGGAGCGATCGGTATGCTGGGAGCACTGATCAGTATGGTAGTGGTCAGTCTGATCACCAAAGAAGATGCAGAAGAAAGCAGGGAATTCTTCCAGGCTCTCGAGGAGGATGAGACTGCTTCTAAAGCAAAAGAAACATATTCTGAACACGGCAAGCATTCCCCTTCCTCAAGGTCGTAAAGACATAGGAAGGGGTCAGGGGGATGCTTGTCTCAGATATTTATAAACACAAAACAATCAAGAAAGGACATACTTATGAACGCTAAAGAACGTCTTTTTGCAGCATTAAATTTTGAAGATACAGACCGCACACCAGTCTATCCTCTGGACGGTAACTCCTGGATCATCAACGAGGAAGGTTTGAGCTACGAAGATCTCTTCGCTCTTCCTGACAAGGGTGCCTCTATCTTTGTAAAACGTTATGAAGAGCTGAAGAGTGATGTTGTATATGTGGGTGGCAGCTGCTGGCTTGCCTGGGCTAATGCCTTTGGTGCTAAGATCAACGCTTCCCGCGTAGGCCGTACCGTAGAGGTAGAGCCTTGCATCACAGATCTGGAGACACAGATTCCAGATATGACCGATGAAGAGCTGAAAACCCTGCTCGAGAACAACTACTACATTCAGTCCATGATCATCCAGATCCGTGAAGCAAAAAAAATCATCGGCGAGGAGAAGGCTCTGGTTGCAGGATCCTGCGGACCTTTCACAGCTGCAGGCAACCTGTTCGGAACAGGCGAATTCATGAAACAGATCGCAAAACGCAACAAAAAACTGCCTGAGCTTCTGAACTTCACCGTTAGAGTAATGGCGGTTCTGAACAAGCTCTATTCTGAAGCAGGTGCAGATATTTTCTTTATCGCAGAGCCGACAGCCTCCGGTGATATGATCGCACCTCGTACCTTCAAGCAGTTCGTGGTTCCTTACTTCAAGGAATTCATGGCGAAGCTGAATGAGGATATGACAGTAATTCTCCACATCTGTGGTGATTCCGGAAACAGAGTTGATTTTGTAAAAGATCTGGGTGTGAAGGCATTTTCCGTAGACTCCATGGTCAATATGGAAGAAATGCTGGCAAAAGCAGATCACAACTTCTGCATGATGGGAAGCCTGGCTCCATCTGACCAGATGGTTCTTGGCACACCGGAAAGCGTTTACAAAGAGTCCACAAGACTTCTGGAGCTGGCAAAAGCCAACAAGGGCGGCTTCCTGCTCTCCACAGGCTGTGACTTCCCTGCAGGTTCTCCTCTTGCTAACGAACTGGCCATGGTACAGGCTGCTGAAGATTTTGTAAAATGAATGATTATTGCAAAATAACTGTGGAACCAATTGGGACCACATTGGAAGGAAAGCGGGGAGATACATTGTTGCAGCTTCTGCGTGCAGAAGGCATTCCCCTTTCCTCTGACTGCGGTGGACATGCCGCCTGTGGCCGATGCCGCGTGCGGATCCCTGCAGAAGATCAGTCTTCTCTCTCACCTGTTACAGAGACAGAAAAACTGATTCTTTCCCCTGAAGAATTACAGGATGGAATCCGGCTTGCCTGCAGAAGCAGGGTGTTGGGAAATCTTCGTGTTTTTCTGCCGGATGAGGATATAGAGGGGGAAACACAGATTCTGATGGAATCTGTGGTCTTGCATCAGAATGGGCAGATTTCAGAAGCTGATCCAGTTTACGGTGTTTCCATTGATATCGGCACCACCACCCTTGCGGCTTATCTGTATGATCTGGCAAGCAAAAAACAGCTTGCTTCTGCTTCCGGTCTGAATCCTCAGATTCCCTACGGAACGGATGTAATCAGCAGGATTGCCTACTGTGAAGAAAATCCAGGTGGTGAAAAGTTTTTTCAGTCTCTGATCATAAAAGAGCTGAATCAGCTAATAAAAAATATGGCGAAAGCAGCGGGCATCTCCCAGGAAGACATCAGCAAAGCAGTGCTGGTTGGAAATACTGTAATGGAACATCTGCTTCTGGAGCTGTCACCTGAAAGTCTTGGAAAGTATCCGTTCAAACCGATCGTAAAAAATCTGGTGGAATGCACACCGAAAGAACTGCCACTCTGCATCCATCCGGAAGGCAATATTCTGGTCTTTCCTGCGGCAGATGGATTTATCGGTGGAGACCACATGGGTGTTCTTTTAAGTACTAATCCTGGTCAATATTCAGGCAATACTCTTGTGGTGGATATCGGAACCAATACAGAGATTACCCTTTGTACAGAGGGAATGCTTTATTCTACTTCCTGTGCCACAGGACCTGCTCTGGAGGGTGGAACAATCCGCTTTGGCATGCGTGCTGCAAAAGGTGCTATCGATCATGTGACTATTGATCCTGTAACTCTTAAGCCTGAACTTCATGTGATTGGGAATTGCGGACCGAAGGGTATATGCGGATCTGGTATCATTGATGTGGTTTCTCAACTGGCAGAGACGGGTGTACTTAATCCTGATGGTAGTTTTTCCAAAAGGTTTTCGTCGCCCTATATGGTTACAGATGGTAAGGGGGATCTTTCTTATCTCCTCTATGACGGGAAACACTCAAACGGAACAAAGCCAGAAGGGACTGTTCAAGAAGAGATCATTTATGAAGGAACTGTTCTTAATAAACCCCTGCATGAAGGAGCAGAACACACAGAGAGAATCTTGATTACCCAGGAAGATGTGCGAGCTGTCCAGCTTGCAAAAGCAGCCCTTTATGCCGGCATTCAGATTCTGGTCAAGCACAGTGGTATCATAAGCATCGACCGGATTCTTCTGGCTGGAGGTTTTGGCTATTACCTGGATAAGATTCGGGTGCTGAAACTGGGACTCTTCCCTGACTGCGATCCTGAGACAATTCTCCCGGTAGGTAATGCTGCCGGTGCCGGAGCAATCCTCGCTCTTCTGGAACCGGAAAAACTGCAGGAGGCAACAACTATCTGCGAACAGATCCATTTTACAGAAAGTGCTTCTGATCCTGCTTTTCAGAAGTTTTATGCGGATGCCATGTATATCCCACATCGGAATTCGGGTGTTTTTCTTGGGAAAAGTCCTGAGAGTGGATGTCCGGGATTACATAATGGAATGTTGCCGGAGAAGGCATTTTCAAAAGAATTGACATGTTTAGGAAATGGGCAGAAAATAGCGGAGCTTGCAGAGTTCATTCTGCGTGAGGGAAACATGGATGCGTTCACTCTTCCACTGCTCCAGAATCTGGAAGCCTGTGTATATGGAGCTCCAATGGAGAAGAAAAAGGGGTATTGGGCACCTGGTGCTTATCCTTACGCCAGTGTGGAAGATCTGGCTGAAAGGGAGTATGACCTTCTTTCAGATACAAGAATACAGGCCGTCCTGGAGGCCATTAAACTGTTAAGGAAAACCAGTGACCGCTGCATTATCCTTGAGGCGGCTGCACCATTCACCATTCTCACGGCGCTTGTGGATCCAAGAAAAATCTATGCTGCTATGAGAAAGAAACCAGATCTGGTGCGTTCTCTTCTGGAAAGCCTTGCAGAAGCCCAGCTCCCTTATCTGGAGGCAGCACTTTCTGCCGACTGTACTGTAATCTCACTGGCAGAGCCCCTCGGCACCATCTCTATGGTTGGCGAGAAAAACTATAAAGAAATTCTGGCACCTTCCATCCTCTTCCTTCTGAAGAAGATGAAGCGCCATACAAAAAAAAGGCTGATCCACCTATGCGGAAAGATGGCAACAGACCTGATAAAAAGCGGGTACGGAGTCAGTTATCCACTTCGAACCCCGGACTATAACAGCTATGCAGAACAGCTGCTCTTCGCAGCCGATGACCCGAAGATCCGATTCATCGGACCCGGCTGCGTACATACTAAGAGAATACAGGAACCAATCCTGCAATATTTCGAATTAACAAACGGAGGAAAATAAGATGACATACGAAGAACTTTGCACACAGGCAAAAGATGCAATGGTAGATCTGGATGAGGATCTTGCATATGAAACCCTTGATACAGCAATGGAAGATCACGCTGATCTGACAGGACTTCTGACAGATGGCTACAGTGCAGGAATGCAGGAGCTGGGAGATCTTTTCGCTGAGAAAGAGGTCTTTCTTCCAGACCTGATGTATGCATCTGAGATCATGGAGAACGTATCTGCTAAGATTGAGGAATCCATGGACAGTGATGATGCAGTGAACAAAAGCAAAGGAACCATCGTATTCGCTACTGTTGAAGGCGATGTACATGATATCGGTAAGGGCATCTGCTGCTCTCTTCTGAAAGCAGAGGGCTTCACTGTATACGATATGGGTAAAGATGTATCCGCTGAAGCAATCGTAAACAAAGCAGAGGAAGTGCACGCAGACCTGATTGGACTGTCTGCTCTTCTGACCACCACTATGACCGTACAGCGTGATGTCATCGAGATGCTGAAAGAAAGAGGCATCCGTGACCAGTACAAGGTGCTGGTAGGCGGTGCGCCTGTTACACCTGCATGGGCAGAGCAGATTGGGGCTGATGGCTACTCAGGAGACGCTGCAGCTTGCGTAAAACTGGCATCATCTCTGATGTAATCCCAGAATGAAATAATGAGATTATTGGACGGAGGTGTGTATTCACTTTTGAAGAGAATACACACCTCCGTCCCTTTCTATTCATTTTTGAAAATTCAATGAACTCTTCCGGCAATCTATTGTATCCCTTATCAGACAGGATTATACTTCTGATATCGTCATTCATTCAGACAGATTTTTATCTCTGTGGGAGTCCAATCTCTGCCTGAGATAACCGCTCCGACTTGAACCATATAAATCATAGATTATTATACTTAAACAGGAGGTTTCCCTTGATTAGATACAGAAAAAAACTGGAACATGTAAAAACAATCGGTGCTGCGATCATCAATTCACCAGAATATGAGAAAGCAGCAAAACAGCCACATCACTTCAGAGGTAATGTGGCCGCTCATATGATCAATACCGCTTATTACAGCTATTGTATCTGCGGATTCCTGAATAAACTGGGTATCCGAACCTGCACCGATGAACTAATCATCTCCTGTCTGTGTCATGACCTGGGAATTGTAGGCAACCGTCGGAATAAATATGTCACCGGACCTGACTGTATCAAAAATCATCCCATCGATTCCATTCCGATTGCAGAACGTCTGATGGGATCTCTGACTCCTCGTCAGGAAAATTCGATCCTGATGCATATGTGGCCACTTGCCCCGTCCCATCCTCGCTATCGTGAGGGAGTGATTCTGTCTTTTGTAGACAAGTATTGCTCTGTGCTGGAATCCTCGGGACTGCTGAAACCAGCTGCGGTGCTGTGATTACCTTTCATTAGATTTCAAAAATCCATATTTGGGCAATATTCATGATTGAAAAGTATGTTTTGGCGATTTATAATCAAAATATAGGTTATAAATCGCCAAAACTCGTTTATATCACCTGGTTTTGGCGATTTATGCAGAGTATAAAGAGGTTTTTACATGAAAATAGTTGGAAGAAAAAAAGAAAAAGACTGTTTAATGCAGTGTCTTACATCAAAAAAGCCTGAATTTGTCGTTGTCTACGGAAGGCGAAGAGTCGGAAAAACTTATCTGATTAGAGAATACTTTAACAAACAGTTCTCATTTTATACTACCGGTCTTACCGATGAAAAGATGAAAGGACAACTCCGTGGTTTCGGTACCAGCTTGAATATATACGGATCTGATGACAAAAGTATACCCAAAGACTGGTTTGAAGCATTTATGCGCCTTCGGACACTCCTTGAGAGTGACAAGGTATATCGTGAACCTATTAATAACAAAAGAGTGGTATTCCTAGATGAGCTCCCTTGGATGGATACTGCAAGATCTGATTTCAAGAGTGCACTGGATTTCTTTTGGAACAGCTGGGCCTCCGCCCAGGAAGATCTCGTATTAATTGTGTGTGGGTCTGCTACCTCCTGGATCATATCGAATCTACTTACCAATAAAAAAGGCTTTCACAACAGAATCACCAAACGTATTCATCTTGCCCCATTTACCTTAGCAGAATGCGAACAATTATTTGACTTTAATGATATCGTTATGACCCGAAACCAGATGCTTGAATGTTATATGGTTTTTGGCGGCATTCCACATTACTTAAATCTGTTAGATTCACGTCTTAGTCTTGCACAGAATATCAACGAATTATGTTTTAAAGAGCATGGTACTCTCTATAACGAATACTATAACTTATTCCATTCGTTATTTGATAATCCAGAAAAACATATGACCATTCTTCAAGCTTTGTCCCAAAACAGATCTGGTTTATCCAGGACAGAACTTGCCAGAGAAAAGGAAATTGGCGGTGGATCTGTTCTGACAAAAAATCTCCTCGAACTGGAAGAATGCGGATTTATCCGTAAGTTCAGTAACTTTTCTAACAGAGAAAGTGAATCTCTCTATCAGTTGATTGATCCATTCACCCTCTTTAGTATTCAGTTCATGCAAAACAGAAGGTTTGATTCCTGGAATACGTATATTAATTCACCCGGATATCATTCCTGGAAAGGTAATTTTTTTGAAATAGTGTGTCTGAATCATATCAACCAGATTAAAGCGGCTCTTGGAATAAGCGGAATCGAAAGCACAGAATACTCCTGGAGAAGTACTAAATCGGAAAAAGGTGCCCAGATTGATCTGGTCATTAGACGAAAAGATGGTGTCATCAATCTTTGCGAGATGAAATTCACCAATGACACATATTCTTTAGATGCGGCTGAATACGAAAAACTCCTGAACAGAATGACGCAGTTTCAACATGAAACCGGTACCAAAGATGCAATCCACATAACGTTAGTATGTGGAAACGGTTATAAACAAAATAAATATTCTGGCATTGTTCAGAATGTTATTCTTGGCGATAGTCTTTTTGATAACTGACGAATATAAGCAGAGGCAGATGCCGGCAACTATTACCAGCATCTGCCTCTGTCCATTTATTATCGAGTACCCGTAGTTGTATTGTCTAACCTCCAATCCACGTGATACATCGTCTCATACACATCCTGCAGCGTATAACTATACCCTTTATGTACAACCTTATTCACAACGCTCTCACGATAGTTTTCCGCATATTCCTTCGAAAAAGACTCTCTTTTATGCAGGCCTTTAGTCTCCCAGATCTGCCACTTCAGCGTTGCAAGTGCATCACGCAATACCCTGTTTGCCCTTTTATAATCGACCTTCTCGGGAATTCGCATATTTTTACCTATTCTGGCGTAAAACACATTGTCATATTGCTCCAGCGCAACCGGAATAATATCACATCCAGTTTCTTTCGCCAGCTTCACTGCACCCGGAAACAGATGCATCACCGGAAGATTTTCGAATACATTGTAGGCACCCTCCGGAAAAATAAGCAGGTTATCCCCCCGCTTCAACAGTTCAAGGGACTGTCGGTAGGCAATCTGACGGTCCACAGAATCTCTGGTATCTACCGGAACCCAGCCATTGGCCTGCATAAAAAGGCCATCAAAGCTTTTATAGAAGATACCAGGATCACCCAGCATAATGTAAGCATGCTCACCAATCACTTCGAATGCACGCTCCACATCATTTCCTCCGATATGAGTCACTGCAAAGATAGCACCGCCTTTATGAGGACGTCTTTGATCTGAAAGAATCACAATCTTTTCTTTCTTCATCCTGCGGTCAATTCTGAGTCCCTCCAAAAGAACCGGATGCACTCTTCTTCTCAAGATTTTACCTCTGGTTCTTCTTGATAAATGAGCCTCTGCTTTTCTTTTTTCACAATAATAAGAGTCCAGTTCTGACGAATTCATTCGCAGAATTCGAAAGATATTTTCTTTTTGAAATACTTCCACTCTTTATCTCCTCTTTGAATGTTGACACGTTTTTCTGTATTCCACTATTGTAAATGAATACATTTTCATAAATCAACTCACATTCATTTTCTCTTGCGCCATCTGCTTCAACAATTCCATATCCCTCTTACCGGATGGTTTTATGCTCTATCTCTTCAATTCGCTTCCCAACTTCATTCATGGTATCTACTCTGAAAGGATCCAGTTCCCTGCAGTCCCGATTCCATGGAGCAGGGAAGCAGATGATCTGAATCTCATCTTTCAATGCCAGCAAATTTTCTGTTTTATCGTCGATGAGAAGTTGAATGCTTTGTTCCTTGCAAATCTTATATTTTTCGTCAGAACTGCCTGATTCAGAACAGTAAAAGATCTCATCATAATAAAAATGGTTTTTCTTCAGCCAGTGCTTCAGCATCCAGCGGAAAAGAGATCCTGTTGTGCCTGTTTCAGTAGTATGTGCTCTTCCTGTAACAATAATAATCTTGTGACCAGTCTCGTGCAGTTTCTGCGAAAGCTCTGCTGCTCCCTCTGTCATCGGCTCAGTCAGACAGTATTTCCAGATATACTTCGTCCAGAATTTCTCTCTTTCTGCATGGGAACAGGCGAACATATCTTCAATATCAAAGCCATCCGGATTCACCAGTTCCATCCCTTTTTTTGCAAAATACGGAACCCCGTATTTCAGCTGATAAGCCGCCTGGTCTACCAGCACGTTATCAACATCAAATCCTATAATCATACGTTTTTTCCTTGTATATTGATAATCTGAATCAGCGATTCCCTGCTATTTGCTGATTGCCTGAATCAACTGCTTCATAATCTCTTCTTCTGATTTACCTTCCACCCGAATCACCGGTTTATACGTAACTGTCAGCTTATGTCTTCTCATTCTCTTCCAGTTAAACAGCGACGGTAGATTCTTATGTCGTGGCCAGATTTCAAACCCACCATCAATCCTGATTGGAAGAATATTCGTTCCTGATTCCAGTGCGATCTTTCCGACACCTGATTTGATTGGCAACATACCTCCATCCCTGCTTCGTGCGCCTTCAGGAAACAGGATTACGCTCTTTCCTTCTGAGGCACAGGCAATCAATCTTTGCATAGCTGGGATTGTATTTCCTGTTCGGTTCACAGGAATTCCTCCAAGTAGTTGAATATAATACCTGGATTGTTTCTCTTCAAAACGCTCCTGGGCAACAGCGCAGACAAAATCATTCATATCACACTTCTTCAGATCAAGACCTGCCAATAGCCAGAATGGATCAAAATAATTGAAATGATTAGAACAGAGAATCACATGCTCTTCCGGAATATTCTCCTTGCCTTGGATTTTGATCCGGTAAAATACATGCATCAGGCGAATCCACATCCTACATTGAAAGAGCAGCCATCTGCTTCGTGAGGCAGGATATTCCTGTTGTACTTTTGCCTTGCTGTCTGTCACATCAGAATCCAACTTATTTTCAACAAGTGTAAATAGATCTCCAACGGTTTTGATTCCATCCAATTCATAGGCAAGTTCCACATGATATCTGCTCTCAAGTTCAGACACAATCTCAAAGAAAGCTAATGAACCCATACCCAGATCCTCTGCCAGCCTGTCATTCATAGTCAGATTCTCTATTGATCCGTCACCTGTACTTACATTAGAAGAGGTCTTGGAAAGAAGTATTTCCTGCAGTATCTCAAGTGAAAATTTTTCTCGAAGCCGAATGCCCTCTCCATTCTTGCTGACATTTTCCTTAATCAGAAGATATCGCTTCACTTTTCCTACCGATGTCTTCGGCAGGCTTTCCACATAGGTCAGCTCCTTAAACCGATAATTCTCCGACATCTGTTTATTGATTTTCCTGAACAGCTGATCATACTGTCCCTTCTCGCCAGCCACGAAAACTCCTACATGGCTGTAGCCCTGGTCATCCGCCACACCGGCAACTGAAAAATCAACATCTTCCGGCAGATACTTCCTGTACATAGCTTCAATATCATCAGGCGAAACCTTTTCTCCATTCTTCAGATAGATGCTGTCCTTGATTCTGCCGGTAATGAAAAGCTCACCTTTCTGGATTTTTCCATAATCTCCGGTCTTAAAATAGCCATCTTCATAAGCATCTGTGGTCAATTCAGGATTACGGAAATATCCTCTCATCATGGTATCGCTCTTAACCTGAATCTCCCCCACACCGGTGTCATCTGGATTCTGAATTCGAATATCTATCCCTTTCAGAGCAGTCGGTTTGCCCATGCCTGCCAGAGGCTGATCTGTACTTTTAGCTACCATGATCGGAATATTTGCTTCCGTAGAAGCATAAAAATCATATACATCAAAACCCAGACTCCAGAAAAACTCATTGACTTCCGGATTGGCTTTTCCGCCTCCAGTATGGATATTCTGAAGATTGCCACCAAAAACTTCCTGATTAATGCTGGCAAACAGCTTTCTGCCCAGGTTAATTCCGGTTGTTTTTCGCAGTTTTCCACACAGCGAAACAAGCCCAAAGAGCACTTTGGACTGTATCTTTCCTTTTGCCCGGATACCATCTTCTATCTTACCCTTGAAGGTTTCCCACACCTTTGGCACCATTCCAAAGGTATTCGGCTTATAAATCTGAAATCCTTTTACCAGCTGTGTGGCAGTTGATTCCTCCATGGTTGCCAGAGTTCCTCCTCTGAGGAGAAGCACTAATGCATCTGTAAAACCAGAAACATGGGAATTCGGGAACATCATCAGATAACGGATATCTGTGGTTCCCACTACTTCCAGCAGACGGTCCATTGCACGCATCTCCTGTTCATATCCAATCACAACACCCTTGGCATTGCTGGTAGTACCAGAAGAATACAGGATGGCAATCGCCTCATAGTCAGGATCAGATGTATGGTGTAATTCTTCATGATTCCAGGCTAAAGCCTGACTGCTTTCGGAGTATGCTGCCACTTTCACAGCAGCCATCTTTGTCTCAAACAGGGAGTATGTTGTTATAATTCCAGCTACATCTGCATCCTCTAATAATCTTCCTAATTCCTCCTTATGAAGATTACAGTCCAGAATGACGGATGTAACACCCATGTATGCCAGTGTCAGAATCGTCAGATAGGCATCCGGACAAATTGGAATCAATACAGCGATTCGATCTCCTCGCCTGATTCCCCTGCTCTCATAGGTTTTTGCTCGTTCCAGAACTTTCTTTTCCATATGCGTGTAGGAGAGTTCCTCCAGCGTTCCGTTCTTCTTTATATAAGTAATTGCAATCCTGTCCCCAC
>JAKSRN010000380.1 GCA_024403585.1 Lachnospiraceae bacterium
ATACAGAACATTTGAAGAATCCCATAGGAATCGATGTGAAACAGCCGGTTGTCAGCTGGAACTGTCAGCCTGATCTGGAACAGGATGGACTGTATCAGAGTGCCTATCAGATCAGTGCTGCATGTGACGGAAAAGAAATTTATAATTCAGGAAAAGTAATATCAGGAGAGATGCAGGTCGAACTTCCGCTTGATGTGAAAGACCGTCAGAGAATCACCTGGAAGGTTCAGCTCTGGAATGAACAGGATGTACCGGGAACTATCAGTGAGGAAGCTTTTTTTGAAACAGGAATCACTGAGGCTTCTGGATGGAACGCCAAATGGATCAGTCCGGAACTGGTATGTGATCCAGAAAAACATAAACCGGCTTCTTATCTCAAAAAGGAATTTCAATGTATCACAGGGAAAAAAGCGCGCCTCTATGTCACAGCCCTTGGCGTATATGAGGTGGTCCTGAATGGAGAACGAGTCGGAGACTTTGTACTTGCGCCAGGAAGCTATGATTATGAAAAACATCTGGCATACCAGACTTATGATGTGACAGAGCTGCTGAAAGATGGTGACAATCTTATAGAAGTGATCCTTGGGGATGGATGGTACCGCAGTGTTTCCGGCGTAGACGGAGATCGGAACCTGTATGGAACAGAGACCGCCCTGCTTCTTCAATTGGAAGTAGATGGAAAAGCAGTCTGTGTATCAGATGAGTCCTGGCTTGCCTCCCAGGAAGGTCCTCTTCGTGAAAATGATATGCAGCAGGGAGAGGTTTTCGACGCACGCATCAAAAAAATAACAGGATATCATGCCGTAAAAGAAGCGGACTATGGATATGAAAGATTATTCTGCGCAAATAGTGTTCCGGTCAAAGAGCAGGAATGCTTCACAGGTAAACTGATCCAGACTCCAAATGGAGATACCGTCATTGACTATGGCCAGAATCTGGCTGGTTATATAGAGTTTTCTTTAACTGCTAAGTCAGGTCAGAAGATTGTCCTGACCCATGGGGAGACTCTGGATGAGAATGGAAATTTTACACAGGAGAATTTCCAGGACAGAAACCGTCATAAGGAAGGAGGAACCAGACAGCAGGTCATTTATACCTGCCGTGAAGGGGAAAACCATTATAAATCCCGTTTTACCTGCTTCGGTTTCCGATACGCAAAGGTGGAGACAGATATTGATCTTACCGGTGCAGTATTTACTGCAATCGCTGTTTATTCTGAAATGGAGGAGCTTGGAACCTTTACCTGTTCCAATGAAAAAGTCAATCAGCTGGTACAGAACAGTATCTGGAGCATGAAATCCAACTTCTGTGATATACCAACAGACTGCCCGACCAGAGAACGTGCGGCATGGACAGGCGATATGGGTGTTTTTATTGAAACGGGGCTTTCACTTGCAGACTGTTATCCGGTTGTACGCAAATGGCTGGGAGAATGCCGGATCGCCCAGAAAGCAGATGGGAAGGTTGCAAATATTGCACCGCGCAACAACCAGCCTTCTTATTTTTCAGATCTGCTGAACGGCGCAGTAGGATGGGGAGATGCTTCCATTCTGGTTCCCTATGCCATTTACAGACGTTATGGCGATAAAAAAATATTGGAAGAAAATTACGACATGATGAAACGCTGGTATGCGTTTCTTATAAACCGTGCAAAACAATCCCCGGAAACACCGAAGATGCCGGCAGGAATGGGAGCAGGTGGTGCAATGGCAGGCATGCAGCTGCCGGAAGGTATGCAGATGACTCCGGAACTGATGGAGATTGCAAAAAAATATATGGCAAAAATGCAGGCAGAAGGCGGACAGATTCCGGGAATAGGAAATGCAGGCGCAGTCTTGCAGGCACCGGTAAATCCATATGAAGAATATACGATCAACACCGGCGTAGATTATGGGGAATGGTGCGAACCTGACGTGGATAGTCAGATGGCTATGCGAACCCCTCAGACGAAGGTGGCTACTGCATATTTTGCATATTCCGGTAAGATTCTTTCCGAAATTGCAGGAATATTGGGAAAGGAAGAGGATGCAGAACATTATCGGGAAGTTGCGGACAAGGCAAGAAGTGCTTACCGTATGGTCGCCCTTCAGGGAAAACCCCTGCAAAGCGAACGCCAGGCAGAGTATATCCGGGCGATTTCTTTTGGGCTTTTGAGTGAAGAAGAAGCAAAAGAAGCAGCTGCAAATCTGAACCAGAATGTGATCGATCATGATTATCATTTGAATACAGGTTTCCTTTCCACCCCGGATCTCTGCCGTGTACTGGCTGATTACGGTTATGTGGACACTGC
>JAKSRN010000381.1 GCA_024403585.1 Lachnospiraceae bacterium
GGCAGCACACTCCTGTCTCCCTTCAGCCACTCCTGGATATCACTCTGCTTTCCATTGGTAAAGAGACCGATCTTTCCATACTTCTTCACCAGCATGGATCCCATTCCCACTTCCTCGAAGGTATCGGTGAGATCTTTTCTCAGCTGTTTCAGGTAGCTGACATGGTTGTCATCCTCCCAGAGGGCACACATGATCTCGTTGTTGCCGCACATACTTTCTCTGTGATCGAAGAGGTAAGCCAGCATTTCTTTGGTCTTGTCCAGCTTGAAGATCAGTGGGGCTCCATCCAGCAGTACTTCGAAGTTGCCGAAGCAGCGGAAGTACAGAGTCTTCTCATCCTCGATCGGGTATCTCAGATGCTGCAGTTCTTCTCGCAGGGAATCCAGCACGACCGGCTTTAAGAGGTAGCCGCTGGCGTGGATCTTGTAAGCTTCCATTCCGTACTGGTCGTAGGCGGATACGAAGATGATATTTAAGTTTGGAAGGAACTCCCGCAGGTATTTTGCCAGCTGGATGCCGGTCATATCGGGCATATCGATATCCAGGAATGCAATATCGATGGGCTTGCCTTCTTTCTGCAGGGCTTTCACCAGGTCCAGTGCCTCCTGGCCTGCGGCTGCTTCCACCAGTTCTGCCTGGGGTTTCAGTTTTGTGATTGCGTATCGTAAGCCGGCTCTTGCCTGTGGCTCGTCATCTACCAGTAAAAATCTCATAGTGTTAACCTCTTTTTTCCGGAATTCTGATTCTTATTATAGTACCTTTTCGTTCCTTCGGCAAATCCTTCACCACGGGACTGACAATCTCCAGCTGTCCCTGGCAGGCCATCTCAATACGCTGTTTGACATTCAGCATACCGATATGAGTCTTCCCTTTATCCTTAATGAGACTTCCCTGCAGATTATCCCGAAGACTCGCCTTAAGGCTCTCCAGACGACCCGGATCAATTCCGATTCCGTTGTCCTCCACTTCCAGATAATAGAAGGTCTGTTCATCTTCTGCTTTCTTATAGGTTCTGATATAGATAGTTCCTTCATGCCCCAATGGCTTCAGACCATGGTTCAGAGCATTCTCAACCAGTGGCTGGATGGTGAATGGCGGCACATAAAAAGCACTTTCTTCAATCTCAAGCTCTACATTCAACCTGTCGCCAAACCGCATCTGAGCCAGCTCCAGAAACTTCTCTGCAAATGCCAACTCCTCTTCCATCATAATCGCCTGATCCATTCTCGAATAGTGGATCGTATCCCTCATAAATGCAGAAAAGGTTCCGATGGACTCATATGCGGCTTCCTGGTCTTCCAGCACCTGGGCTTGGATGGCAGCTATAGTATTGTACATAAAGTGGGGCTGGATCTGCAGCTGTAGCATCTGCTGTCTGGTCTCAGCCAGCTTCTGACGGCTCTCTTCCAGCTGTGCCTGCTCCATACGCTGGATCTCAGACCTCTGTCTGAGAATTCCGGTGAAAAGGAGCAGCATGCCTGCGGTGCAGGCGATATTGAAGGCAGATATTCCGTAGAATAAAACCTGGTAGGTTCCTGCTACTTCCACAAGAAGGCAGGTGAATCGTACGATTCTTGTAATGGTAGCACTCCTGTTTTTCCGGTATTTCCAGGCAAAGGCATGGATCAGGATTATGGAAGCGTATGCCAGACCATTGAAGACCAAGAAGAGAAGGCCTGGTTCTCGCTGGTAGAAGTTATGCTCGTCAAAGGTGTAGAGGATACCGGTGAAGACGTTGATATTGATCAGAAGGATGCTGCCGATAGCCAGGGCATTCTGGATTTTGATGAAGTGTTTGCCGGTGGCCAGGGCATTCTGGGTCTGATTACTGTGGTTTGCGGTATCCAGGGTATTCTGGATCTTGGTATTGCGGTTTTTAGTATCCGGAATATTCTGATTATTGTTATTGCGGTTTCCGGTACCTGAGACATTCTGGCTCTTGCTAAAGAGTTTCCCCGTATCCGGAAAACTGTCTCTTACTTGATAGTAAATGAAGCGGCTGGCGGTCCATGGGACTGCTGCCATTCCTATATAAAACCAGAAGTTGCTGATACGCACCATATAGAAGCCCAGGGTTGTACAATTGCCACGAAAGATCCAGGCTAAGAGGTCAGAGACCTGCAGAATCAGGTTGGCAAAAAGCAGGTTCTTGTAGGAGGTATCTTTCTGGTCCTGATTTTCTTTGAAGCTGATCGTGAAGGAACAGATCAGGAGGGCCAGGCCGATGAAGACGTCCCAGCCGCCGGTTACGATTTCTATTACACGTATCATAGGATTCATA
>JAKSRN010000382.1 GCA_024403585.1 Lachnospiraceae bacterium
TGGGATGTTTTTCGGATAAGTTTGGGATGGGCCATACCTGATATTGGCAGAAGCAAGAGCTGATACTCTTGACTTTATGTCAATGGAGGCTGATCCCGTGAAATGTCAGCATATCTCTCATGAAGCTGTAGTTCTTGCTTATACAGGCAGGAATTGCAGCTTCTTTTCTTTTGTCCATTGCCGTGGTCCACCTCTGATTTCTGAATTTTGCAACTTAACAAGATTTCAGAAATTTGGAGGTAAATAAGCAATGACATTTAATCCCGTAGCAACCGGTAGAAAAATTAGAAAACTCAGAGACGCCGCAAGAATGAACCAGTATGATCTGGCAGCGGAATTGAACGTATCCCATAGCTATATCAGCAAGATTGAGATCGGCAAGAGAATTGGAGGCATCGATATCTATGTGGCAATTGCCAATACATTTGGTGTAACCCTGGATTACCTGTTAGGTGAAGATGAAGAGGATAAGCCCAAAGAAGCCGCAATGATGAGAGTTCGTATCGCCATGTCACTTCTGAAGGATGTTGAAAAGCTTCTTGACGAAGCCTGATTTGATTGGCTTGCCTATTTGTGCTGATAGCAGGTCGGAATCTGGACTGCCGGTGCAAATGTCGTAATCAGGATTTTTCTACAATTTAGGTGTGGGATTTAATCAAAAATGATTAGTTGCCGTCTGGACGAGCTGATCTGATTGGATCCCATACCGATGCATTTTCATGAGAAAGAGAAATGGAGGTAGATTATGATTCAGGCAATCAAGAGATTCTTATGTGATCAGGAACGAAAAAAGTTCAAGGAACAGGAAGCGCAGCGACCGGTCATAACTGGGCGTTATCCGAATATTTTCCAGATACCATGTGTCCATTATAATTACCTGGCTGGCTCACCTGATGGTATATCGCCAAAGACTTATGATCCGGATTATAGGATGGATGTATTCTTTGACAACACGGTACAGGTAAGGGTTCCTATCATCATCAGTATCCACGGTGGAGGGCTTATGACTGGCAGCAAGGAATTCAATCAAGCTATGTGCCTTGAGTTTGCAAGAAAGCAATTTTTGGTTTTTGCGATTGAGTATCCCAAAATTCCGGAGCATACCATTGATGAGATGTTGGAGGCGGTTATATCAGCAATTAAGATGATTGTATATTCAGCACCTCACCTGGGCGGAGATCCGGAAAATGTTTTTCTTGTCGGTGACAGTGCCGGCGCATTTCTTGCAGTATACGCAACTGCAATCATCAACAATGCAAAGCTGGCTGAAGAATTTGGAACGCAGGCAGATCTTTCAGGATTATATATTAAAGGTCTCGGCTTGATCAGCGGTCTGTTTTATACAGCTTCAAGAGATCGATATGGATTATTCTATAAGGCCATGCTTTATGGTAAGGATATGAAAAATGCGATGGTGAGGAAGTACAGGAACCCTGAGTCACCAGAAATCATCGATTCTCTCCCACCCTGCATATTCATTACAAGTGAAGGAGATTTTCTGAAGAAACAGAGTGTTTCCTTCTGTAAAGCTTTGCAGCAAAAGGGAGTCTACGTACTTCTCAATGATTATCTGGATGCAACATTGGTGCATGATTTTCCTGTGTTCCAGGATGATCGAAAGGAATCTGGAGATGCCATCAGAAAAATCTGCAGTTTCTTTTGGGATTGTGCGGAGAACAATCCTATGGAGTAATCTCAAGGTATATTAATATAATGAAGCGAAGCGTCAGCTACTGATCTGTTGTGACCAGTAGTTGGCGCTTCTTACTGTTTCTACATATTATTAATGTGCTCTTTGAAAAGCTTATCCAGAGTAGTTCGGCTGATGCCAAGCTCTTCTGCGATAGAAGTCTTGGTAGCCTGTCTGGACATATACTTCTGGTAATACTCTCCTATGTTCGGAACGCTGACGGCTTTACGGCCTTTGTATTTGCCTTCCCTTTTTGCAATGGCAATTCCTTCACGCTGGCGCTCCAGGATCATCGCTCTCTCAAACTCGGCTATAGCGGCCATCATGGTCATCTGCAGTTTACCGGCTGGAGTATGTGTATCGAACTTCTCCTTCAGACTGATGAACTTTGCACCGGTATCTTCGATCTGCTTCACCGTTGCCAGCAGATCAGCTGTGGATCTGCCCAGTCTGGAGAACTCTTCTACGTAAACGGTGTCATCCTCGCGGATGTATTCCAGCATCTCCTGAAGCTTTGGACGCTGGGTGTCCTTGCCGGATGCTTTCTCGATGAACCACTTATCTATATTGTAAGGCTGCAGGGC
>JAKSRN010000383.1 GCA_024403585.1 Lachnospiraceae bacterium
AAAGTTTGCATCCAATAACTGTTCTGGGGTTGCTGAATAAATAACTTCAACTGCAGGTTCCCCATCTGCATTCTTGTCTGGTCCACTTACAAGATACCAGTATTCTCCATCGAAAAATGGAATACATCCTGCTTCCCACAGATCAGCTGCAACCTGATATTTATATGTTCCATCTTCCGTATTATGGATGTCTTTGATAAAGCTTCCTACAAGCGCAGAATAAGCATCATTCATGGTACTTCCCATATAATCATCTGTTGCCGCATCGATCACTTTATTATAAGTCTCCAAAGCATAAGCTGCGATAAATCCACTGGTTGTTGGGCCTGGGCATCCTGCATGATCCATACTCTTATAATTTGCGAGCACTGTATCATCCATTTCCTTCCAGACAGATGGGCCTACCATCTTATATCCTTCCGTACTGATTCCAATATTAATAGAACCTGCAACCGCATCCTCATTCCAGATCTTCACCCATTCTTTAAACATATCAAACAGTTCCTCTGACATTGGAGTTGCCTGGTCAAGATCCAGTCCTTTTAATGTCTGGCTCAGACTGTCTGCATCCACAAGTGAACAAATTTCATTTTGCCAGTCTGCATACGCTTTCTTTGCAGCCTCATCAAATGCGTCTTTATTTCCAAAATACCATTCCGGTGCTTCTCCTACAGCATGTACTTCTGTCATAGGTGCAGGAGTGTTAAAATAGGTCGCACGTTCCTTTTCTTCTGTTTGTTCTTCTTCCTCAGAAGCAAGAATTTCACTCAGATTACAGTTTCCATTTCCTGCAATCATTACTTCCCATGTAACATCTCCATCTACATAGGAATATTTACCAGGATTTACTGTTGCTCCAGCCTCAGACTGGTCTTCTCCTGCCGGTTCGATAGAACCGTCTTCATTCATTTTCCAGATTCCTGTGCCATCTTCTGCAAGAAACTCAGGCTTCTTTGCATCTGCTTCTTCCCATGCTCCTGTTGCAAAATAACCATTTCCCAGATCTTCCCATCCCGCTGCTGCATGGGAGATTCCATTATTCTGATTTCCGCCATCATTCTTAGGTGCAACATTTAACACAACCACGTCTTCCGGTGTTTTATCAAATTCAGATAAAAGTCCGCCTGCATAGTCTGTTCCTATCTTCCAGTATGCATTTCCATCCTGATCTACCAGACACGCAAATGCTTTTCCTGTTTCACTTTCATTTACTTCAGCAAATTTGGTCAGATTTTTATACTGTTCAGAGTCATAATTTCCATCAAACTCTTTTACCTCTTTTGCCGAAAACAGGCCATTATTATATAAAAATCCAGATTCTAATAATTTTGCTCCTTCCGCAAATGGATATCCTGTCTTACTTCCAAAGTAGCCTGCCCACTGCTCAATTCCAGGGAATGCACTTCCCACATAAGCGGCAATCAAGTCAACCTGAGAATGTCCTGCAAGATCTTCCCCCGTCTGTGTCCAAACCATATTTACCATGTAATTCCATGCATCATTCGCAATTGCCTGTCCGACTGCACTCTGTGTCGTAGTTGGAACAGAATTTCTTACATAGCAAGTCATCCAGTTACCGTCCACATCTGCCCATTCATCAAGAAGCGCCTGTACTTCTTCTGTAACACTGTCACTCGTCACTTCCACATCCTGTGGATTTTCAAAGTTCAAAAGAACTTCTGGATTAAAAATAGCATAAGCCTGTGCCTTCCATTCCTCAAATGCACTCTGCACAGCCACTGTAACGTCTTCTGTAAACCATTCCGGCTGTTCATCCTCCATCAGATACATCTGCCAGTCAGATTTCGGATAAAGATATGGATATTTTTCTCCATTATCCGGTAATACCTGAACTTTCACGTACTCCGTTCTTTCCGGAAGGGAATCTGCCAGCTTCTGGAAAGAGGAAACTGCCATCTCCCAGATTACTTCTCCATCAGAAGTTACAAGGCAAGCAAAGTCCTGCCCTACTGGGATAGAACTATCCGCAAGAATAATTGCTTCATCACTGGCTCTGGCAATCATCCCAGTGCCTGTAAGCGCTGCTGCAGCCAAAATCATCGAAAGGACTGGTGCTAATAATCTTCGTTTCTTCATAGTGAATACTCTCCTTTTCTTTATTTTGAAAATATGCTCTTCCATATTTTCTTCTTTGCAATTGCAATCATAAAAAAGGGAGTCAAAACTATCAATTCACTTTCGGGTTTGCTTATTTCCAAATATGAAAATATATACGCTTAAGCAGAAATATATCCATCTACAGGAAGATTT
>JAKSRN010000384.1 GCA_024403585.1 Lachnospiraceae bacterium
CTGTTACTGGTCAGTGAGAACCGAATCTCTGAAAATGCCGGAATTCCCCCCATGGCATCATACGACGGATGCCAGGATCGCATGTATGGCAGCTCATAGACATCATCCATCTCCTGCTCTGTCAACGGTTCTGCCGGCGGATTCTGGATGCAGTAGCCTCTGCTGCCATATCCCTCTGCCAGACGTTTTCCATTGAAAGGATCTGTGTTCTCGTACTGAATGCGGAAGCTCTTTCCGTACTGGTCCTTGTCTGTGCTGATCTCCTCGAAATCAGGCAGCACGATCATATCCGGATCGTCCGGAAGCTCTTTTGCACGGAAGACAGTTCCCCTTACATAGGTGATCTCTTCCACCGGTATTCCTGCTGCAAGCGCATCTGCGATCTCCACAATGGACTTCTCACCCATTCCGTAAGAGATCAGGTCAGCGCCGGAATCCAACAGCACGGATCGTTTCACCTTGTCAGACCAGTAGTCATAATGTCCCAGTCTGCGCAGGCTGGCTTCGATTCCACCGATGATCATCGGTTTCTTTTTATAAGATCTCCGGATCAGATTTCCGTACACGGTAACGGCACGGTCCGGGCGCAGGCCCATCTTTCCTCCCGGAGAATAATTGTCTACACTTCGTCTTTTTTTCGCCACGGTAAAATGATTCACCATGGAATCCATATTTCCCGCAGACACCAGGAATCCCAGGCGTGGTTCGCCAAGTATCGTGATACTGGCATCGTCTTTCCAGTCCGGCTGGGCAATGATGCCCACCTTGTAGCCTCTGGACTCCAGAACACGGCTGATCACAGCCGGTCCGAAGGAAGAATGATCCACGTAGGCATCACCGATCACGTAGACAAAGTCCAGCTGATCTATATGCAGTTTTTTCATCTCTTCCTTGGTTGTCGGTAGAAAAGGCATGTTCAACCTCCCTGTTTTCCTGTAATCGTCTGGATTTCTTCCTCTGCTGCGGCAGAAAAGGCATCCTTACTCTCACTACTTTCCTGTAATCATCCGGATCCCTTCCACCGTTATCGGCCGAAAAGGCATCCTTATCCTTAATCTTATTGCTTTCCTGTAATCATTAGGATTTCTTCTTCTGTCAGATGACGGCTCTCTCCCAGGGAAAGATCATCCCCCAGCACCAGCGGCCCCATAGACAGACGTTTCAGATAGGTCACTTTCATTCCCACAGCCTCAAACATTCGCTTGATCTGGTGGTAGCGGCCTTCTGTAATGGTGATCCTGATCCGGCTTTTCTCACCGGATTCTTCTATTATAAGTAGGGCTGGCGCAGTCAGTGTTTCATCGCCAATATCCACACCCTCCTGAAATTTCTGAACAGTCTCCTCCGTCACCCTTCCATCAATTTCCGCAAAGTATGTCTTATCCACATGTTTTTTCGGAGAAAGGAGTCTGTGGGAAAGTGCACCGTCATTGGTGATCAGAAGGAGTCCTTCTGTATCTTTATCCAGTCGTCCAACCGGTGAGAGGTCACTTCTTCGAATCTGGGGAAGCAGATCCATGACTGTTTTCTCACGGTTGTCTCTTGTGGCAGTTACTACTCCTGCCGGTTTATGAAGCAGCCAGTATTCCATCTCATAGTAGTGGATGGCTTCTCCCTCCACCATGATCTCATCCTTGCCTGGTTCCACCTTGGTCTCCGGTTTCTTCACCGGTGCACCGTTCACCAGAACCTGGTTTTTACGGATCATCTGCTTCAGTACGGATCTTGGGGCAACGTTCATCTCTGAAAGGTATTTATCCAGACGCATTACTGCCACCTCCATCCCGGGTTGTATTTATTCTTCAGCATGGCACCTGCAAGTTTTCCCCAGCCAAGTGGATATCCATCTGTGCAGACCAGTCTCCAGGTGGTTTTTCCCTTAGAGGCATCATCTGGCTCTACGGTCTCACCCTTCAGGTATTTGACCGTTCTCGGATCCTCTGCGGTCCAGTCGCAGGTGTATGCAAATTCATCTTTTGTAAGTGCCATAGCCAGGGCCTGGGATGGTTCAAAGCGGTTTTTCTTCCAGCTTCCGATGAGCAGACCGCTTCTTAAATAGCGGATGCTCTTCTTTCTCTCCACGCCCGGCGCAAAGTAGTAAACCTGATCTCTTTCGATGACAAAGCCACCCTCAGAGAAGGAGCGGTTCACATATTTCAGGAAGTCACGGATCTCATCAGGAAGTTTCTCCACGGAGAGCAGTTTTTCACCGCTGGCGTTTCTACCTGCTTTTCCGCCTGCATTTCCACTTCCATTTCGTCCTTT
>JAKSRN010000385.1 GCA_024403585.1 Lachnospiraceae bacterium
CCAGGTTGATGCACATGGACAGGGTGATCGCACCCTTGATGGTCTGAACGGTTGTGTTAGACAGCCATTTCAGGTAGGACAGTTTCTCTATATCATCGGTCATGATGGCTACATCAGCAGCCTCCACTGCAATATCGCTTCCCATAGCACCCATGGCAACCCCTACATCTGCGATCTTCAGGGCCGGTGCATCATTGACACCGTCGCCGATCATGCAGACCGGACCTTCCTTCTTCAGTTCCCGGATATTGGCTACTTTCATCTCAGGAAGCAGGTCAGCGAAGATTCTGCTGATCCCGGTTTTGGCCGCAAAATATTCAGCTGTCTTTCTGTTATCACCGGTCAAAAGGACTGCATCTGTCTGCAGGGATTTGAGTTCCTGCAGTGTAGTGACGGCTTCCGGACGCAGTACATCTGAAAGTGCGATGATACCGATGATTGTCTGATCTGCAGCAGCGATCACGACAGCTTTACCCTGAGAGCGGAGATGTTCCAGACGTGTCTGAGCCTCTGTGCCGGGCAGGATGCCGTTTTCTTTCAGAAAGAGAGCATTTCCCAAGGAATAGTTCGTTCCATCCAGAGAAGCAGTGATTCCCTTACCGGCCGCCATGGAAAAATGCTGACTCTCCTTCAAAGAAAGCCCCAGTTCCCCTGCCTTCTGTACGATTGCCTTGCCAAGCGGATGCTCACTGCGGCTCTCGCAGGAAGCAGCCAGAAGGAGCAGGTCTTGCTCGGACAGTCCGTTATATGGAATCACATCGCTGACTTCCAGGCGTCCGTAAGTGAGGGTTCCGGTCTTGTCAAAGCAGACGGTGGAAACCTTTCCCATCTTCTCAAGGGCTTCTCCGGATTTGATGATCACGCCCTGCTTTGTAGCCTGACCGATGGCTGCCATAATGGCAGTTGGAGTGGCAAGCACCAGCGCACATGGACAGAAAACGACCATGACTGTAACGGCGCGTGTAATCTCTCCGGTGATCAGGAAAGCCAGAATGGCGATCATAAGGGCAGCAGGAACCAGCCAGCTGGCCCATTTATCTGCGATTCGCTGAGTTGGAGCCTGATTCTTTTCGGCTTCTTCCACCAGATGGATGAGCTTGGACAGGGAACTGTCACTGCCGACCTTGGTGGCTTTTATATCAATGGAACCAAAACGGTTGATGGTTCCGGAAAAGACAGGATCACCTGCCTGTTTGTCCACAGGAAGACTCTCGCCTGTCATAACTGACTGGTCGATGGAGGTTTCGCCACAGAGGATTTCGCCGTCTACCGGGATGGTTTCTCCCGGAAGGATACGGAGAAGATCTCCGGATCGGATCTCAGATGCCGGAATGATCTGTTCTTTGCCATCACGGAGCACGCGGCCCGTCTCTGGAGAGAGTGCCAGCAGGTTTTTCAGCCCCTTTTTCGCTCTGTCTGTGGTCATCTCTTCAAAGAGAGCACCAATCTCCATGATAAAACAGACCTCTCCTGCTGCGAAAAGATCGCCGATCAGGATGGCTGCGATGGTTGCCATGCAGATCAGAAGGCAGGAGGAAATTTTGCTGATGCCTTTATTGAAGATCAGACGATAGATTGCCAGATAGAGAAGCGGAAGACCGCAGATCACAACACAGACCCAGGCCAGCAGCTCCCCTTTGGAGTAGCCGGTGCGGGGCAGGATAAAGGATGCCAGGAGGAATAGTCCTCCCAGGATGGTCATGGGCCAGCCGGCCAGAAAATCAAACAGCTTTTTCATAAGTAACATCTCCTTCTTAATAAACATCTCTTTTGCGATATGGTGGAACTCTATTGCCAGGCAAAGGCAAAGAAGATACAATAAATACAATAATGAACACTTTGTTCTGTATTGATGATACTGTTTGGGAAAAACAGAAAACAAGAAACAGAACATTCGGTACGTACGTTACTGAACAGATTCGGAAAAGTGTGCGAAAAGATACAGAAGGAGGGAGTTGCCCCATCTGAGTTGTAAAGAAAGGCAAAAGAAGAAAAAGAAAAGCAGTATCAGATAAAGGGGAAACAAATATATGGATCGAAGACAGAAAAAGACAAGAATGGCGGTGTACGAGGCATTTACCTCTCTTTTGGAAACAAAAAGCTATGGAAACATTACGGTGCAGGAGATCATTGACCGGGCGGATATCGGTAGAAGTACCTTCTATTCACACTTTGAGACGAAGGATGAATTGCTGAAATCCCTGTGTACCGATATTTTTGAGCATGTGTTTGCGGAAGATTTGGGGAAAGAGAAGAC
>JAKSRN010000386.1 GCA_024403585.1 Lachnospiraceae bacterium
ATAAAATTTCATACTTCAAGAAAACACTTTACCTCTTCCACTGTTCCACTCGCAATCAAGGGGTTTCTCTCTTCCTTCTCTAAACTCTTTTCCCCTTTATATCAACTTTCATAAATCACGTATTTCTTTTCCACTCTCCACTCGCAACAAACCCCTGACTCCACTCGAAACAGCACTATATTATTATGGAAATAAAACCAATCTGAATAAAGCATGTTAGATGAACAACCCATAACAGAGAATTCTTGTTTGGAACAGAGAGCTGCTGTTCAGAATCAGGATTCACAGATAGGAAAAGTACAGGAACCTGTATCTTCTTCTCTCTCAAATCCTGTTTCAGAATCTTCCTCTTCCCCTTCTTCAATTTCTCCAGATTCCTCAGATTCTTCAATCTCTCAACCGGAATCTGCTTTGAGAGCCTCCGCTCAGTTAGAGCAGTCCGGACAATCGAATCAATCTGAAAAATCAGGACAGTCAGAACAGCCGCAGCAGAAGTCTTCAGGACTCTTTGCAAAATATATCACTCAGAATAAAATCTTCCGGAACCGTGAGGTTTTACGGCACAGTTATAATCCAAGAGAACTCCCGCACAGAGATGAACAGATTGATTCAATCGCTGAAATCTTAGCCCCGGCTCTTCAGGGAGCAACTCCTTCGAATATCTTAATCTACGGAAAAACCGGAACCGGAAAAACTGCAACCGTTAAATACGTCGGCGGAGAACTGGAAAATGAAAGTTCAGGCTTTACCCCGTGCCGTCTTGTTCACTTGAACTGTGAAACCATCGATACTCAGTATCGTGTCTTAGCACAGATTGCAAACTACATAAGCGGCGTTGAAACAAAACCAAGCGACCGCCTGAAAAACACCATTCCCCCGACCGGATGGCATACTGATCAGGTGTATTCCGAACTGAAAAACATCCTTGAACAGGCAGGAGGATTACAGATTATCGTTCTTGACGAAATCGATAAACTTGTCAAGAAAAGCGGGGATGACACCTTATACAGCCTTACCAGAATTAACAGTGATTTAGTTAAGTCAAGGGTCTGCATTATAGGAATCTCAAACGATTTGACATTCAAAGACTTCCTTGACCCCCGTGTCTTATCATCTCTTTCCGAAGAAGAACTGGTGTTTCCGCCGTACAATGCAGACCAGCTTCGTGATATCTTATGCCAGCGTGCAAAAACTGCATTCCTTGAAGGAGCGGTACCTGATGAAGTCATATCTCTTTGCGCTGCACGCGCAGCTCAGGAGCATGGCGATGCAAGAAGAGCACTCGATCTCCTTCGTGTTTCAGGCGAACTCGCAGAACGTGAAGGTGTTTCCCGTGTAGAAGAACGCCACGTTGCAGCAGCTCAGGAAAATATCGAAACAGATACCATGAGCGAGTGTGTCAGAACACTTCCGGTACAGAGCAAAATTGTCTTAAGTTCAATGCTTCTTCTGGCAGGTTCAGGACAGAAGGTCTTTACAACCAGTCAGGTAATCGGCATCTATCACAATCTGGTAGAAGAACTTGACACCGAGCCGTTAAGCCATCGCCGTGTTTCGGATTTGATTAATGATTTAACCATGCTTGGTATTGTTGCATCCCGCGTTGTGTCTCGCGGAAGATATGGAAGAACGACTGAAATCTACTTTATGAATCCGACAAACGAAATCAGAAAAGTAATTATGAACGAACCGCGTTTTACTGAATGCGCTTTATTAGAACCATTAATGAGGTAAATTAGTGAGGTAATTATCATGGATGAAAAAGATACGATTATTTTACAGGAACTGCAGAAGAACAGCCGCATTGCATCAGAAGACTTAGGGTGCATGCTTGAAATTTCAGCCGCAGAGGTTGAATCCCGTATTGCTGCATTAAAAGATGCAGGCATTCTTCGCAGCTGCACAGCAGTTGTTGATTACTCTGTCTTAGGAGATGACAATGTCATGGTTGTTTTATCTCTCAAAGTCTCTCCGGAAAAAGGTCTCGGCTACGACGGAATCGCAGAAAAAATCTCCCGCTTCCCGGAAGTTGAAAGCATTCATCTGTTAACCGGAACATACGATTTTCAGGTAACAATCCATGGAAAGACCATGACCGAGGTCTCCCGCTTTGTCGCAGAACAGATTGCATCTCTTGACGGTGTTAAAGAGACCATGACGCAGATTATTATGCGTACATATAAAGAACAGGGCGTTCCCATGATTCGTTCAGGTAACCGCGACCGTCAGCTCATTGGCTTCTGAGGCGGATAAT
>JAKSRN010000387.1 GCA_024403585.1 Lachnospiraceae bacterium
GCACAGATGTAATAATCACGTTTGCCCTGAATATCCGGAAGTCCGGTTTCAGTATTTCCTGCTGCAAGATAGTCATTGACATTGATTTCGCAGGCAAACTTCCAGAACGGGATATACTCCTGCTCTGCATTGCTCATAGCAGTTTCCGAGAAGAAGTTCGGTTTTATAATCTCATAGGGAACAACTGTTGCATCATCTGCTGTGATATCCAGAAGTGAACCGCAGGAATCACAGCGGGCAACAACTTCTCCCCACGGGCGTTCTATCTGGGATTTGCAGGAAGGACACTGAAGAACAGTGTTTTCGCGGGATAAGAGTTCCTGATCGGTAAGTTCTTTGGGGATACGAAGCGCCGGACGCATGCGTGAGATTGAAGCCATCGTACCTGATGAGGTAACGGTCTTTCCATCCTTGAAGGCAGGAAATGCCACCATACAAAGAGCGACACCTATGAGCAGAATAATGAACTGTACAAGTTCTGAAATCTGAATTGACTGTGAGGTAAACATCAGACCGATAGATGATCCCACCATCAAACCCCCTCCTGCAAATGAGAGGAGCATCATACGGGTTCTTGCCGTGAGGTTCATGGGGCTTGTTCCGCCAAGAACTTCGCCTGTTACTGCATCGATTACTGCTGTGAAGTTTCCGGTGTTGTATGTGTAATGGAAAATCCAGACCGGAGCATAGACAAGCTCAAACACCTTCGGGATGATGAAATATTTCTCAAAGGTAACAGATTCAATACGCTTGGCAAGATCTGCTTTAATCATTTTGCGGACAGCTTCTTTACCTTCCTCGTTTGCCTCGAGGGCAGAGCCTCCGGCATCCATAGCTGCAACGTCTCCGGGCGTGTACGGAACTTCGCCGCCTTTATCAAGCCAGAGAGTTTTTATGCCGTGCTGACCGGTATCACAGGCGCATTTTGTCCAGGTGTATTCTTCATCAACAAGTTCTTCAAACTCGTTTCTGAGTTTGTTTCCGGTTTTTTCTGTGTATCCGGAAAAACCGCAGGCTACAGCAAGACCCTGAGCTACAAACCGCCAGAACGGGATGTAGAGGAGATAGGCTTCTGTTACTGTCATGGAGTCATTGATATCTAATGCCTTGACTCCTTTTGAAAGCCAGCTTCTCAGTGAGCGGTCAGCTACACCCCGCGTAATCTTTGCCTTGTACATTAATTCGGAGACAGAGTCTTCCGTTGAGTGTTCAAGCACCATCTTTACCCTCCTCACGTTTGGTATTTAATATTGCAAGCATCTTACTGTAGCACAGAAGGATGATTAAGTAAACCGCACCTGCGATAAAGATAGCCGGATGGAACAATACTGCGAGAAGGCTGATAATCATAATCGGCAGAAATGCCAGCAGGGCTATTTTTACCCAGTTCATGGGGTCTTTAAATGCATGCCATTCGGGAATTACGGTGCCGGATTCAGCATCGATTTTAAGCATGTAGATACTGTTCTGATATTTGTAGCTGATAAGCCAGAACGGGATTCCCACAAGCATTTCTCCGCGCGGGATTCCGTAAAGTGACGGATAATAATATGATGCATTGATTGTCGAGGGCAGTATTTTTTCATCGGCAACCGGAACGGGTTCACTCTTCGGTGATAAGGTCTGGATATCAGAAAGAAGTGTTCCGCATGCCGGTCTGCAGATAATTTTCAGCTCGTTTCCGTCCTCGCGCATGAACCGCCAGAATGGATAATATACCAGCACAGCTTTTCCAAAACGGAAGGTTTCCTTCTTTTTCAGGATATTTTCTGAAATCCAGCGTTCTGCAATGCTTTTTGCCTCCTCTTCACTGGTTTCAGGTTTCTGAACGAATTCTGCGTTCAGCGGTTTTTTACTCTTATCAGCCATGAATATGTAATATTTCTCGTGAGAGATGATATATCTGTCCCTTGGGAAATAGAACTGCGGCTTGGAAGATGCTCCCTGTTTTTTGAACACAAAGGGAAACTCTATTAGTTAAGCGAACAAACATATTGTTATGGCATTAAATTTAGATTCAACCATCGCAGATTTACTCCGTGAAAAACCGGAGAGCGCAGCAATCCTTCAGAGCTTCGGTATGGGATGTCTCGGTTGTGCAATCGCAAACAACGAAACTATCCGTGAGGCAGCTATGGTTCACGGTATCCCGCTCGAAGAACTCGCAGCAAAACTCGGATTCTAAGAATCCTGTTTCTTTTTAAACAGCGGATGTACATATCCGCTGAAACGTATTTTAAAGATTGATTAAG
>JAKSRN010000388.1 GCA_024403585.1 Lachnospiraceae bacterium
AAGACGGATGAACTTCCGCCTCAGGTGAAGACTGTGGATGATCAGCTTGAATACCGCATGCGTCCCTTCGGTATCAAATATCGTGCCGTTACTTTGGACAAGGGCTGGTACCATCATTCCGTGGGTGCCATGCTGGGCACTATGAAGGAGGACAGTTCTGCTGTTGCCCTGATTCCAGGAAGTCTGTCCGGTTACAAGATGATCGACATGCGGACTGGACAGAAGATCCGCATGAACAGCAAAACAGAACAGCTGCTGGATGAGGAGGCTCTTTGCTTCTATGAGCCGCTGCCTCAGAAAGCTCTGACTATCGCAGATCTTTTGAAATTCATGATGAAGCAGCTGACTGCTTCGGACATCGCCCTCTATCTGATTCTGATGGGCCTGTCCACTGCCCTTGGCATGCTGTCACCTATGTTTACAAAATGGCTTTTTAACGACGTTCTGAAATCCGGCGACCTGCAGGTGCTGGTATCGCTGGCAGTCTTCATGGTCTGTTATTCCATCTGCAGCCTGTTCTTTGGCGTGTATCAGAACCTGATCACGGCAAAGATTGGCATTAAGCAGGATATTGCCGCGCAGGCAGCGGTTATGAATCGAATTATGAGCTTGCCGGTGACATTCTTCAGGCAGTATTCTTCGGGTGAATTGTCTCAGAGAGCCAGCTATGTGCAGTCTCTGTGTTCCACCCTGTTCAATACCATTGGAATGACGGGACTGACCTCTGTGTTCTCGTTGGTTTATTTGGGACAGGTCTTCCTGTATGCACCGTCTCTGGTGCTTCCATCCCTGGTGATCACTGCATCAACCCTGCTTTTATCCATGATCACCACTACAGCGCAGATTCGCATTACCCGTGAGAAGATGGATATTTCCGCTAAGACCAGCGGTCTTACCTATTCCACGATCACCGGTATCCAGAAGATCAAGCTGGCAGGAGCGGAGAAGCGTATGTTTTCCCGTTGGGCAAGACAGTATTCTAAAGAAGCCATGCTGGAATATAATCCGCCGATGTTCCTGCGTCTTAGCAGTACTCTCAATTTAGCCATCACCCTCACAGGTACAATGGTCCTCTACGGACTGGCAGTGAAATCGAGGGTGTCTGTATCGGATTATTATGCGTTCAATACGGCGTATGGAATGGTGGCGTCAGCATTTTCATCGATGGTGTCTATTGCGGTTACGGTGGCGAATATCAAGCCGACGCTGGAGATGGCGAAGCCGATCATGGAGGCGGAGCCGGAGGTGCACGAGGGAAGAGAGAACATTACCAGCCTGCGCGGCGGCATCGAGCTTTCCCATGTATCCTTCCGCTATAACGATTCCATGCCGAATGTCATCGACGATCTGTCCCTGCACATCAAGGCCGGAGAGTATCTGGCTATCGTTGGTTCCACCGGCTGCGGCAAGAGTACCCTCCTGCGTCTGCTGTTGGGATTCGAGATTCCGCAGAAGGGCAGTATCTCCTATGATAAGAAGGATTTGTCCAAGATTGATCCGGAGTCGCTCAGAAGAAAGATTGGCGTGGTTATGCAGGATGGAAAGCTCTTCCAGGGCGATATCTATTCCAACATTGTGATCACAGCACCGCAGCTGACCCTGGATGAAGCCTGGGAAGCAGCGGAGATCGCATCCATTGCCGATGATATCCGGGCCATGCCGATGGAGATGTTCACTATCATCAGCGAAGGCCAGGGCGGCATCTCCGGTGGTCAGAAGCAGAGACTGATGATCGCCCGTGCAGTGGCACCGAAGCCGAAGATTCTCATGTTCGATGAGGCCACCAGTGCCCTTGACAATATCACCCAGAAAAAAGTGTCCGAGGCAATTGATTCCTTAAAATGCACTCGAATCGTCATTGCTCACCGCCTCTCTACCATCCAGCACGCCCACAGGATCATTTACCTGGATCAGGGTAAAGTGGTGGAGGAAGGAACGTATGAGGAGCTGATTGCGAAGAACGGAGCATTCGCCAAGCTGGTGGAGCGACAGAGACTGGATGTGAATATGTAATTATAGAAAACTTTTGACTAACTATATCTTAACCATATACTGTTCATAATAATGCAGACCCACTCTATGCTTCCGGCAGATTCAGAACAGGATGCAGAGAGAAAAGGGTGAAAATCTACTCAATTAAAGGAGCAGAGGATGTACAAAAAGAATCCTAATGGTTGGAAAAAACATGCAGACTTTATCCTGCTGGATCTCTTCAGTCTGGAACTTGCATATTTTAT
>JAKSRN010000389.1 GCA_024403585.1 Lachnospiraceae bacterium
CTGAAATCTACTTATCGGGGGTAATTTTTATGTATTTCGATCAAGTTGATTGCGGCAACCGCGTAAGGAGAGTTCGTACCGCTCTTGGTTACACGCAGGAGAATGTCGCAGAACAACTGAATATTTCCCATTCTCATTACTGTAATTTCGAGAAGGGCAAAAGAATGCTCTCTATCGATGCTTTGATAGAGCTGGCAGCTCTGCTGCATCTGTCGCTGGATTTTATGCTGATGGGCCAGGAGCCTCAGAACGATATCATCCGGCACAAGGTTCGATCCATGATCGAATTCATGACAGCCATTGAAAAAGAGCTTTAAGGTTTTCTATTTGAAAATCAGACTTTTCTACCAGCCTATAAAAAATCATGAGCAAAATACTTAAACTTAAGTCAGACAGATGGAGCTGCTGGTTCCGCTGTCTCCGAACCTTGAAAGCTGAATACACATTCTCCCAGGTAAATCCTCGAAGCAGTAGCCTTCGTCAGCTCGCCGTGACGCTCATCGGAGCATAGCGATTCGCTGAAGCAAATGCCGGACAGCAACCGGCGGTGGCAGTGACTGCAAGAGGGATAATGATACTTCCGTAAGACGCGGCCCGGCCACAGTGAAGGCGGGGAGGTTAAATTCCTATGATTGCAGTTAGCTGCTGCGGCCTGGTGAGGCACCGAAAGGTGTCTGAGCGATGAGGAGAAATCCCTGACTTCCGGGGTAGCGAGGCAAAATACGGAGGAAGCATATCAGCAGAAGGTGCTGCCGGATCACTGGTTCGGCGGCATCTTATCCATATAAGTCAAAGACTAAAATGGACTGGAGGATGACCACATGATGAAATCAGGCTGGGTCTTTCGCCGAGGTGATTTATATCTGGCAAATCTGGGTAACCCGGAGGGCTCCAGACAAGGCGGCGTGAGACCGATTGTGGTGCTGCAGAATGACGTGGGCAACTATTACGCTCCTACGCTGACGCTGGCACCGCTCACATCGAAAACAGAAAAGAAAAAGCAGCAGCCGACACATTATCTGCTGCGCAAGGCAAAGGGGCTCCAGCGTCCCTCAACAGTTCTGGCAGAGCAGCTGGGTACCTTCGATAAAACCTGCATCATCCGTTATCTGGGCCGGGTATCCGGCGGACAGATGCGCGGTATTGATGAAGCAGTGAAGGTGCAGCTTGGCTATTACATCCCTGAGAGATACAGCCGCGATGGACATTTCCATCATGGCAAGTACTACGATCACAAGGAGGAAAAACATAATGAAGGAACACCGGGTGGACAGACCTGACAAGACCAGCATCATCGGATGCATTGAAACCTATGAAGTGGATCCCAGTTCTGCAGTGGCTGCGCCGGAAAAGCGCTGCTATACCGTAGAGGATCTGCAGATTATCCTCGCCTGCGGCAGAGAGACTGTTTACACCTTACTTAAGAAAAATGAATTCCGCTGGTTCCGCGTTGGCGGCAGCGGCGGCGCTTATCGTATCTCCAAGAAGAGCTTTGATGAATGGCTCGATAACAAAATCTGAAAAGCTTGTCAAGGGTGCCGATTCAGCTAATATTGGTTGATCGGCACCGTGGGCTTTTCTTAGCAGAAATGATACGCTTTTCCCGGTCATTGAGATGACCGAAATCAAGGCAAAGGAGGTGCAGCGTGATGATCAAGGAACGAGATGAGTCCATTGAGTTCATCAACGAGGAAAGTCCCTACAGGGAAAAAGCTGTTGAAGTGGACCGTACAACCATGTCTGTGCCGGAAATGCGCAGGCTGCTGGGACTCGGCAAGACAGACTCCTACTGGCTTGTGCATAAGAATGTTTTCGAAACCATTCTGGTGGCCGGGAAAATGCGGATCAAGCTTGACAGCTTTGAAAAATGGTACTCGATGCAGATCAAGTACAAGAAGGTAGATGGTCCTCCTCCGGGGGAAGCTCTGAAGCAGCTTTCTTATTCCCCGAGAGATATCGCACAGCTGCTGGATGTCAGCGAAGACATTGTCTACAGCATTATTAAGCGGGATCATCTGGAAACCATCAAGGTGGATTACTGGATGAGAGTTCCGGTGGATGTCTTTGAACGCTGGTATAATTCCCAGACTCGCTATCGCACAAAGGAAGACAGAGAACGCGATGCCCAGCTGGAACAGGATACGGTCAGTATGCCGGAGATTGCCTGGATGCTGGGGATCCATCGCAAGGATGTGTATGCATTCATCAATGCAAAGGAAAATCAGGGACGCTTCC
>JAKSRN010000039.1 GCA_024403585.1 Lachnospiraceae bacterium
GTTCCACCGGCGATTCCTATTACCAGGATACCAATACCGGCATACAGAATTGCATTGCTCTTTTGATCCGAATGTGACTTTCCTGCTGCAGCATAAGCAGTAGGAGTCTTATCATTCAATTCGTAATAAAGCGAGGTTTCCTCATCAAAAGCAATTCCTTTTTCTTCCAAAGCATGGATCACTTTAGAGAAGGAATATACATAACATCTGTCTTCCGGAGTGACGCTTTCGTATTCCTTTAAAAGGTCTTCTGCTTTTTCTTTTATCTCCTCTTCTGACATGGCAGAAAGCTCAGCTTCAAGACTTATGGCCTGATCAAGTGGACGATCTGTGAGATCGAAGATTCTTCTTTCCCCAGATCGGAATTGTTCCAGTGAAAAACCGGCAAATGCAGCCTGCTGTGTAGCCATTCCATCGCTGATCATAGCATCGTCATGACTGTAACTGCCATCATCAAGCCGAAATGCATCCAGTGCATCAACTACAGAATGGGATTCCTTTATAAACCGGCTGTCTGTTTCAGGATCAATTCCCAGGGAGCAAAGAGCAATAATTACCTGAGAACAGCTCTCTGAATTGGATACATCGCTGCTCTTATATCCACCATCTTTCTGCTGCATAGAGGAAAGATAGGACAATGCTTTGTCTGTAACATCTGAGATCCTTACCGGGAATGTGTCGCGATCCAGGTATTGAACAGTATTATGCTGATAAGGTGCCAGAGCCTGAAGAACCATGGCCGTGATATCGACGTCAGATCCACCCTTCATCAGACCAAATCCGCCATCCTCTTCCTGCATGGATACAATATGTTCAAGGATAGCTTCTCTGGTATATTTAGCACCTTCCGGTACTTTATAATCTGAGGAATCCAATGCGATCAAAGCATAAAGCCATGCATTCATGCCCTGAGCATCAAACGAATCTGTCATATGAAAGTTATAGCAGCCATCAGCCACCAGATTTACTGGATTTCCGTCAGCATCCTCTCCAAAAGCTGTAGGCTCGCCTCCAAGTGCTGCCACAGTAAGAATCATACGATGCCAGGAGGTTGCTGTGAAAGGATCCAGACCACCCTGCTCTTTGTACTGTTTTGTGACATATTCTTCCAGACGATTCAGGTAAGCGGCTCCCATCTCTTTGTTACCTGTTCGCCCTGTAAGGAATGCGATCCAGTCGGATACGGAATCTCCTGCAGGTAACAGTTCTTCATCTGAAAGCAGACTTCCCATGTCTTTTCCAAGGGAATCTGCTAATGCTGTAAGGGAATCTGCCGCGGGCGGCAGAGCCGCCCAGGCAGCACCCGTCTGGAACATAAGAGAACCTGCAAGCAGTAATCCTGCAGCTGATTTTCTTATCATTCCGGGTTTCTTTTTCATGGTTATTCCTCCAAACTTATGTGTTGTTCCGCTCAACATCCGGTGAATAGTTACTATGTGTTAGTTTCGCTTTACGCTTATGAATTGAAACCTGCACTTTCGGAAGTAATGGTCATTCCATTCGCAGATACACGGCATCTGTAAATCATGGAAGCAGAAGAAGCCTTCATTGTTACAGAAAGAGCTGCAGTCTGTGCACCGGTTGCAGTAGACTTGTACCAGCTGTTACCGCCATCTTTGCTGTAGTACCACTGGTATGTGCAGTTATCAGGTTCTGTTACTTCGACAGTAAACTCAGCAATCTGACCTGCTGTGTAATCTACATTCTCAGGCTGAGCTGTAATAGCAGGAACGCCTGTAAATCCTACAGGATTGCTGTATAAGGTATTGCCGTTCGGATCTGTAACCTTACAACGATAGATGTTGCCGGCATTAGAAGCTGCCAGAGACAGGGCAATGCTGCTGGATGTAGCAGTTGTTTCAGCTGTCAGACTGCTTGCATACCATTTAGTTCCGCCATCCTTGCTGTAGTACCACTTGAAGCTTTCAGCTCCTGTTGCTTCTACAGTGAAGGAAGCGTCTTTTCCGTCTGCTGCATCCCAGTTTACAGGCTGAGAAGTGATTGCAAATTCATTCAGCTCCAGAAGAGTTACAGTATCAGTATAGAGAACTGTTCCGTCTTTTCCAGTTACTTTACAACGATAACTGTTCTCCATATTGGAAGAAGAAAGTACAAGGCTTACATTCGGAGTATCATTGCCGTTTGCAGTACTCTTATACCATTTTGTTCCGTTCTTAGTGTAATACCACTGATAAGATACAGCATTCTTAGCAACTACAGAGTAAGAAAGTGTATCACCCTTGGATGCAGACTCGATATCTACAGGCTGCTGGATGATTGCAAACTCATGATCACCCTGAATCTTGAAGTTTGTGATCCTACCGCAGTCCTCACCGCTTGCAGAGCTGCTGTCTTTATAGAAGGACAGCTTCAGTGTATAAGTACCTGCAGGCATTTCTCTTGTGAATGTTCCGTTTTCGTTTCCACTGATTGCATCGGCAATGGTCTCTGTTGTGCCGTTATTGTCCAATGAAATTGTCAGCTTGTCATATCTTGCCTCAGAAGAAACAGAATAGTCAAAGCTTACAGTTGCGGTGTCTGTCAGAGTAAAGCTGATATCTGTAGCAGATGTACTGCTGTCGATGCCTTTATTGCCACTCATAAGGCCGTTCTCGATCTGTTTCCATGGATAATCTGTCTGATCTGTCATGGAGATTGCAGAAAGATCCAGATCACTATAAGAAAGTACCTGAAGTCTCTCGTCATCCCAAACAGTCATCTCGATGCCACATACAGAACATGTTCCATAGCCATAGCCGATATGCTGCTCAGAAATTACAGGTGTATGTCCGCTAGCCGGAACATAATCAGCTGTGTATGTTTTCTTACAGTTAGGACATGTATAGGTAGTATAACCTTCCTCTGTACAGGTAGGAGCTGTTTCAACACCTTCATCTTTCTGGTGGAACTGTGCATCCTCCCAAAGAAGTGCAGGATTACCTTCACAGCATGTTCCGAAGCCTTCAATACTTCTTCCTGCAAGTTCATCAGCTGTAAGAGCTGTACCACAATCTGCTGTTGCTGCGATTGTGTTCAGGTAATATGCATCAGTTGCATTGAATCCGGATTTAGAATCGCCTGCAATTGGCTGTGCACCATTCTGTGTTTCAGCAGTAACAGAACCTGTGTTGTAACCATGGGTATATGCTGCGCCCTGAAGATCACCAACAATACCTGCAACGTAGCTGTTTCCAGAAACAGCGCCTGTGTTGTAGCAGCTCTCGATCACTGGTTTGTTTCCACCTGTATAACCAACGATACCACCGACATTTTTGCGTCCTGTAATATCGCCTGTATTCTTACATCCGATTACAGCAGATGGCTGATAGTTCATCATATAACCTACGATACCACCATATCCGTTTGCGCTGGTTGATGTACTGTTTGTGGAAATTGTTCCGTTATTTGTACAGTTTTCAATTACTGCATAGTAAGTGTAACCGGCAATACCACCCATGGTTCCTGCAGAAGCACTTGTATTGTTCTGAGTTACATTTACATTGTTTACTACATTAATGATATGACATGGATTTGAAGCGTTCTGGCCCTGTGCATAGGCAACAATACCTGCCAGATTTGAGCTTGTTCCTACGACATCACCGCTTACAGTAAGATCTTTTACAGTTCCTGTAATGCAGCCAAACAGTGCCAGTGTGCCTGTTCCTGTGCAATAGAGGTTGTAGATCTCATGTCCTGCACCATCGAAAGTACCACCCATCTGATAAGAGGTTGATCCGATCGCTGCCCAAGGATATTTTGCAAGGTTGATATCTGCTGTCAGTTTTGCATTTGCTGTTTTATTTTTGTTTACTGTTACTTCGTTCTGGAACCATTTCAGTTCAGCTCCGTTGCTGATGAGATAGGTTCCATCCTCATCCTGCTGCGGCTGAGTCATGCTGTATCCATCCCATGCTCCTTCGGATGAAGTCTGAAGAACG
Organism: Lachnospiraceae bacterium; assembly: GCA_024403585.1. Lineage (GTDB taxonomy): Bacteria > Bacillota > Clostridia > Lachnospirales > Lachnospiraceae > JAKSRN01. Next base: position 3,939 of record JAKSRN010000039.1, read on the forward strand.
ATCTCGAATGTGTTGTCTCCGTCTTCAGTCAGAGTAACTGTTCCATAGTTATACTCGTAACCGGAAGCATTTACAACATAGGAGTAAGTTCCTGCTGATGCCTTGAAGGTACCGTCTTCTGCAACGTTTACAGGAGCATTCTCGTAATCCTTCAGAATGATGGTGCCTACATTAGCAGGAAGTGCAGTACCCTTCTCATCTACAAATGTAAATGCACCGTCTAAGAACTGAGTCTCCTGGATCGGAAGCACAATTGCAGGAAGGGAACCAAAGGAACCTGCACACATAACTGCTGTAAAGTTTGGAGATTTTCCTCCCTCATAAGTCAGCAATCTGTGAGAACCGTATGTAGAACCAAAACCGTTCTCAGCTACCAGACCAGATAATGTATAAGTATCGCCTGTCCAGAATTTAGGAATCTTTACAGTTACAGTCTGAGCTGCCGGAGTAGAAGCAAACAGATACTGATTTGCAGTACCGTTGAAGGTTGTATTATCCTCTCCGATCAGTCTGATGGTACCGGACATGTTATAGATACCGGACAGCTTGTTAGCCGGAATATAAACAGTGTCGAATACAAATTTCAGTGTGTCATTAGCTTTGATAGCAACGCCCTCTCCGATGCCTGCGTCAGTTCCAATTACTGCGCCATCCTGGTTAGTAATTGTATAGGAAAGTTTTCTTGTTTTCAGTACCTGGTACTCAGTAAGACCGCCCTTGGTAAGTTTTACAATTGTCTTTCCTTCTGTCATTCCGGAAAGAGTAACAGAACCTTCCTTGTTTACAGTAACACCTTCTGATGAGAAACCTCCGAAGGTCATCTTGCCGCCTGCGATCTGGCCTACAGCCATAGTAACCTCAGTTCCAGCTGGTGGAGTAAAGGTATACTCTGCGCCTGCATTGCCTGTGTAATACAGAACATCCAGATCTGCATCGTATTTATCGCCGGAAAGTTTTTCTTTATTCAGTCCCTCGTTAATGGTCATTCCGGTATCAAAACCTGTTGCACCATCAACTGTGACTACAAATACACCAGTGTTCTCTGGCCAGATTGCAGAGAAGATCGGTTTGCTTCCCATACCAATTGCATCGAACATTGCATCATAAGTTACAAGAACGATTGCTGTTCCGGCATGCTCAGCTTTGACCTCAAAGCTGTGTTTGGATTCGTTGTTTTCAGTCTTCTCAGCAACGCTTACAGCATCACCGATTACTTCTACATGGAAATCAGGCTCGATTACTTTTGCGTTGGAGATACTTTCGATTGCCAGCCAGTTACGGAATGGATACAGGTTAAAGGTTGATCCGGATGCCATGTTCAGGTATCCCTTCTCGTTGATATTCATATAAATGTCACCTGTATCATAGGTATTAGCTGAGAAATCATCGATTACTGTGCTCTTGTCGAGACTTGCATCGCCAATCATCATGTCTGCAGTTGTTACAGTAGCAGTATTGGCATCAGCACTGCAGGTAATGTAATTACCATATGTTACAGCGTCCTCATTCAGAGGATTGGTTACACGATAGAAATATGCTGCAGATTTAGCTGTTTCAAATGTCTGTGTCTCAGTACCTGCCTCAGCATCGATCACATCTGTCAGCGGATCCATGTAAGTATAGATGTAGTAGTTGAACATCTGTCCTACTTCAAGGATATAATCGTTCTGTCCGTCAGAGTCTGTATCTGCATAAGGTACGGTTACAGAAAGACCTGTTTTTGCAGACATTGTAAAGCTTGCAGTTGTATAGTTTGTTGCAGTTACTGTTCCGTTTTTATAAGTTGGAACAAAAGTCTCTGCACGTTCTCCCATTGGTGTGCCATAAAAGCTGTAGGTATCGCCCATAAGAACAAGGAATGTTTTTCTTCCGGCTGTGGAAGAATCACCCATTGTTACGTCACGAATAACAGTTGCTTTATCGCCGCCACTGATTACAGTCAGTTTTTCAATTGTGTAATCAGTACCATAGGTCCATCCGCTTGTGGAGCAATATGCTGTTACAGTAAAGATCTCGAAAGCTTTGTTATCCGCATCAACGTCCAGAACGATTGTTCCGTTGGAGATTTCTCCTGTAAATGCTTCCGCAATATACTGTCCTGCCTCAAGTGTTACAGTATAAGTTGTTCCTTCAGGTGTTGCCTCTGCAAGAAGGTTATTCTCTTTTTCTGTATCATCGATTGCATAAAGAGCAAGACCATCAGATGGTGAATTGTATTTGATTGTAGCAGTTACTTCAACAGGTGCAGGAGCATCCTCTACAGTTACAGCAACAGGGTTCATGATCACATAAACATCTGCATCCTCATTGGAAATTGCTGTCAGGCAGTAGGTTCCAGGCTCTTCAGGAGCTGTAATAGTTGCAGCACCATCTTCATCAGTAACTACCAGTTCATCGTTTGCTTCATAAACGATCGGTAAAACTTCGCCTGTGGAAGGATCAACCCATGCAAGAGCTGCGTCCTCAATTGCCTCTGCTGCCTCTCTGAATTCATCAGCATCAGCATACAGGTAGCCCATCATAACCATAGTACCGGATACATTCACATCAAACTCAGTTCCTGCAACTACAGATTCAGGAACCTCTGTAAATGAATAAGTATCACTCCAGAAGCTTGTATCTCCATATGTGAAGAAATCAACAACGTCGCCGTCTGCAAGAGCTGTTGTGGTTACAGTTGTTCCGTTGTAGCCACCAGATGAACTCTCGGTACCATCATTCGGATATGCTTCATTAACAAGGAATCCATTAGCAAAAGTTTCTTCACCAAAAAGTTTTGTTACAAAACCGCTGGAAGGAACTTCCAGAAACTCGCCTGCTGTTTCAGCTGTAAAATCTTCGCCGAAGATCAGCTCATGTGCTTTTACAAGTGCATCAAGAGCAGTAACTTCGCCTGGAAGTGCATCAGTAAATCCATAGGATTCTGCCAGATTGGAAGCAACAGAAACAGTCTCATTAATTCCATTGAGATAAGTGCTCTGCATCTGAGAACGTACAGTAACGTCAGCACGTGTTACAGGAACATCAGGTTCTGTAACATGGAGTACAGATGGATTGAGGATACAATATACTTCTTCATCCGGGTTAGAGATTGCAGAAAGCAGATAATATCCCGCCTCATCCGGAACTGTAATGGTAACCTTTCCGTTTGTATCAGTGATTGCGTCTTCTACTGGAATAATCTCCGGTGAAGCGTAATTTACCCATGCGATTCCTGCGTCCTTAAGTGGACGAGCTGCAGCTTCCATAGCCTCAGCATCGGCATAATTATAGCCGTTCATATAATAGAGGCCTTTTACTGTCAGCTCCAGCTGACTGTTAGCCTCTGCTTCTTCAGGAACATCAACATAGGTCATGTAATCAGAGTATGTATCAGCATCCTGATAAACAAAGAAATCAACGATATCCTCATCAGCAATTGCTGTATTGGTAACCATTGTTCCATTGTAGCCGCCCCACGAACTCGGAGTTCCGTCATTTGGATAGCCTGCATTTACAAGGAATCCGTTTGCAGAGGTTTCTTCTCCAAAGATTTTGGAAATCCAGCCGGTGGATGATACTACAAGATAATCACCGGTAGTTTCAGCAGTAAAGTCCTCACCAAAGATATCTTCATGAGATTTTACAAGAACATCCAGTGCGGAAACACCGTCGATTTCATCTGTAAAGCCAAAGCGCTCTGCTTCAAGAGAAGAAACGGTTTCCATGTCAACAGGAGCAAGGTAAGCATTCTCCACCTGACTTCTGATCACTGCATTAACAGTGGTCTCGACTACAGGAGATGCCTCAACTGTTACCTTAGCATATGCAGGAGAGGATACAATTGATCCGGATGCTCCTTCTCCACCATAAGTCCAGAGATAATAGGTTCCCGGCTCTTCGAAAGTGATCTCAGCCTCTCCATCCTCTGTCTCTACAGCATCTGCTTCATCTGCATACAGTTCAGATGCAATATAGATATCTGCATTATCTGCGATCAGAGATGTTTCATATGTACCATTCCAATCTGTTGCAGTCCTTGCATAACCAACCTGCAGAGGCCGTCCGGCAGTTGCCTGGAATTCATGACTGATTGCTCCGTTAGTATCAGTAAAATAATGATACCCAGCTTCAGCGTCAGTATAGAAGTCCCAGTCAGAGTACATGGTAACATCGATAAAATCACCATTGTGAAGCACAATGTGATCACTGGTTGCACCCCATGCTTCACTCTCAAGCGGATATGCTCCGTTCACATAATAGGTCAGGTTCTCATCATGTCCCCAGAAACCGTTCTGCATATAGGTGGAACCTGAGCTGCCTGTAATGTTTAGCTGTGAAGTTCCTTCGGAATAATAGTTCTCCAGTACATAGAGAAATCCCTGAAGCAGAGTTGTTTCGTATGAGCCATCATCATCCGCATCGTACAGAAAGTCCCCATAGCCATACTCTTCCAGATCGATTGTCTGTGCTACTGCATCAATCGAAACCGGTATATAGGCCATGACTTCATCCTGATGAGCGGCTACATCAGATCGCACGTACGCATCGTCGTCGCTGATCGAGATGTAAACGGTACCACCATTAGAAACTGTATCCTGTGCAAAAGCCGGAACGTAGTTTGCCATACAGGTGGTGAGAGCCATTGCACCGGAAAGACCTCCGGCGAGGATTTTACTACTTAGTTTTCGTCTCATCCTTTTTACCTTCCTTTCGTTTTTTTTGATCTGCCTGTTCACTTAACTCTTTCGCATAAACCATATCCGCGTATCTGGTAAAAATACTTAAGAATTTTGTTAAAATGGCAGACTAATACATAATTAATATACTATGCTCATGGTTAATTCAAAGTTATTAAATAAGCTATTGTTGTCTATTTATGTATATGGATAACCATGTAATTAGTATAATATAAATCTATGCTATGTGCAAAAGTTATTATATAGTAATATCGAAAACATAGATGGTTCCTGTGAATCCGAGAAACAAAAAAACAGACCTTTTCTTGCAAAAGTCTGTTTTTTTTATTCAATACTGGATTGCTTTTAAAGTGGACAGTAAAGCGGACATGTCTCTCCGCTCTGCTGCGTGCTCAAAATGAGTCAAATATTCCGGCGCGATCTGTAGAGTTCCTGTAGTTGTCTGGTTATAGCATCATTTTTAAATGAATGATTTCCAATAGTGTTTACCGTCATGATACCCATCAGAGAATTTGTAACAAAACACTCTTCCATATGAGCGATATCATCAGGTTCAATTACCTTCTCTTCCACCTGAACCTGTTCCATTACAAACCGACGCATAACTCCGGGAAGCAATCCACAAGAATGATGAGGAGTAAGAATATGCCCTTCCTTTACGAAAAAGATATTGGTAGTACTGCCTTCTGTAACAGCTCCCTTGCTGTTCAGAAAGATCACTTCATCAATTCCCCGCTGTTTCGTTGCTCTTTTCTCAAGAATGTTGTCTCCGTAATTCATGGTTTTGTGATACACAAGTGGAGAAGTCTCGTTCCTGAGAACGGAACTGTAATCCAATATAAAGCCTTTTTCTATCACTTCCTCTGTATAAGGATTATGCCTGATCAGAAAATGCTTGTTTTTATCTGAGACCATAATCTTCAGGGCAGCCAGATCTTCTATTGGTTCATCCTTGGATTCTTCAGATAACCACTCCTGTACTTCTTCTATAGTAACCTGCTGAGGAATGCCAAAGCTGGTAAGCGATCCATTGATCCTCTCCAGATGCCACTCCAGGAATTCAGGTCTGCCTTTTCTGAGACAGATGGTTTCAAAAACGCCAAGTCCAAACTGAACACCATCATCCAACTGTATGTTCATAAATATCTCCCTTCATTGGTTTTGCATCCAGAGCATTCAACAATGCTTTTGCCTTCTGCCAGGTCTCCTCATATTCAAACTCCAGTTCAGATTCACAGGTGATGCCGCCACCAACACCCAGATGGTAGATGCCATCCTTATGAACAGCGGTACGGATCACGATATTCAGATCGCAATTGCCGTTCAGGGAAATATATCCAATAGATCCGGTATAAAGATTTCTTCTGCTTCTCTCCTCCTGATCGATCAGCTCCATAGCTCGAAGCTTTGGTGCGCCTGTGATCGATCCTCCCGGAAATGCTGCCTTAACGAGATCCATGGCATTCTTTCCTGGAAGTATCTGACCTACGATATTGGATTCCAGATGAAATACGGTGGCATAGGTTTCTACTTTGAAAAGCTCCGTTACCTTTACAGATCCGGGAACGCAGACACGGTTCAGATCATTACGCTCCAGATCGACGATCATGAGGAGCTCACTCTGGTCCTTATCGGAATTAGCCAATTCTTCTTTCAGTGCAAGGTCTTCCTCCGGTGTTGCACCTCTTTTTCTGGTTCCTTTGATTGGTCTGGTACTGATCAGCCCGTTCGTCATCTGCATAAAACGCTCCGGTGAAGCACATATAATCTGAAAATCTTCATAATCAAGATAGGCACCAAACGGGGATGGATTTCTTTCCCTCAGACGCCTGAACATCTCAGATGGAGGGCAATCACTCTTCATTCGGAGCTGGTGGGTCATGTTAACAACGTAAATATCACCGTCAACAATATAGTGGATCATATGATCCACGGCAGTTTTATAATCTTCCTGTGAAAAATCTGCTTCCACAGTTGTGGTATAGACAATATCATCTGATGGATGAGCAGTATTCTCTGTTTTTCTGCTCCTGATCTTTGCAAATGTTTTCTCGATGCAGCTGGCGACTTCACTGATCACAATATGCGGATTTTCTGTTTTTCCGTTTGCTGCGATCGTAAGTGTTCCTTTTCTATGATCTTCTATAATAAAACAATCATAAAATCTGAGGATACAGTCCGGAATATCCACTTTTTTGACATGCCGTGTTTTTACGCCTTCTTTTTCTCTGCCGTAATCATAAGAAAAATAGCCAACACAGCCGGAAGTGATGGGAAGCCCTGAAAGATTTTCTTCGTAGTGGTCATTCAGATAGTTACGGACAAATTCCATACAGGATTCGTCGATCTGCTCACCATTCACCATACACCTGGAATCTTTTTCTTCTACTGACAGATAAGGTCTGGCTGCAATAATGGAGAACTGACCTCTTTCATTGTTATGTAAGCTGGAATCAAGAAAAACAGCCTGCAGATCTTTCGGAAGTTCCTGAAAGATTTCATGGATTGGCGGATAGAATTCGATCGTCTTCAATAGGCTCATACAGCGATCCTCCTGTCATAGTTCTCTTTATCTTTCTCTTTCCATTCCTGGCAGATTCTGTGAAAATTCTGCAGTAATTCATGTCCGTACTCTGTTAAAACAGCCTCCGGATGAAACTGAATGCCATACACAGGATAGAGTCTGTGTTTTAATCCCATTATTACCCCATCCTCTGTAGAAGCAGTGATCACAAGATCGGAAGGAAGACTCTTTTCCTCAACTACCAGGGAATGATAACGGGTTACCTTATAAAGATCCGGGATATCCTGAAACAGATCCTTT
>JAKSRN010000390.1 GCA_024403585.1 Lachnospiraceae bacterium
GTGTTCATGGTGACCTTGTAATCCGAATGTCCCATGATGTACTGCAGGTCTTTCGGATACATTCGCATTCTGGACATCTTTGTGCTGAACGTATGTCTGCAATTATGAGGGGTGATCTTCGGAAGAGGTATATTATGACTCCTGTTATAAGCAGATATCATTCCCCGGAAGTAATGTTCCCAATGGAGCGCTACAACCGGCCTCTTATACTTATCGAGATACAAGAATCCAGCCTTGCCTCCGACAATTGGTTCAACGGTCATTCGTTCTCGCTTCTTAATGAGGTTTCTGAAGCACTGTTCGACTTCAGAAGTCATAGGAATATCTCGTGTACCGGCATCTGTTTTCGGCGTTTCGAACTCCATCACCATATTGCTGTGCCTCAGAAGCTGCCCTGTCACATGGATGCAGTGTTCCTTGAAATCGATATCCGCCATCGTCAGCCCACAGAATTCCGAGACACGAAGTCCTGTGTTCAGCAGGATATATACGCCATCGTAGTATCGGCTATAGTGGGGATGCTCATGGATGAAGCTGAGGAACTGTTCTTCCTGCTCCGGACTCAGAGCAATACGTTTCTCTGTATCATCACGGATGACCTGTCCCAGCGGAAATGCAAATGGATTTTTGCGGATCAGGTCATCGTCCACTGCCATCTGAAACGCAGGCTTAAGGACACTGCGGATATTGCGAATGGAGCTGTAACGTCTCCCATCCTCCTGCTGCAGCTTGATCATCCAGAGCTTCACTTCTGTCTGCTTTACTTTATCGATACGTTTCTGGCTGAAGGGCTCCTTACGCAAGAAATTCAAAGTTGTTCGATATCCTGCTTTGGTGGACTCTTTCACACTCGTTCTGGTTGCCACATACCGTTCCGCCAGTTCGATAACGGTGAGATCTCCGCCAAAGTCAAACAGTCCGTTTGCTTTATTGAAGAGGATCTCTTCTTCCTTCTCACGGAGTGCCTTATCTTTTTTCAGGGCTCCTTCCGGATAACGGTCTGTCTTCTCCAGTCGGCTGCTGTAGACGCAGCGTCTCTTGCCGCTGAAGTCTGTGTACTGAAATACATAGCGGCCATTTTTCTTCTGGCTTTCGCCGGTTCGCAAAATGCGACCTTTGCTGTCTCGTCTTTTGCCCATAGGCAAGTTCTCCTTTCCGCGGAGAGCCTGACCAAAGTCAGGCCTCCGCTTCTGTATTATTTCCTTATACTGCTTCCTGTCGATCCAGGAAGGCTTCAAATTTCTTTCTGCGTATCATATGTCGATTGCCGACTCGGAGGATATAATCCGCATCCGGATCATCGTCGATGATCTCTCTGAGCTTCTTATCTCCGATATGGAAGTAGGCACTTGCCTCATTCACAGTCATTGCGTATTTCTCCCAGATCGGCACATCCAGCTTACCGCTTGTTTCTCTTGCCATTTACTGTCCTCCTTTGAGAATTTTTCTGAAGATATTCATTTTATGCTGACGGATTTTCGGACGAACATTTGGTCCTGTAAACTGGATCGGAATGGTCATCTCCAATACTCTGTCATAGATTCGCTTGTGAGCTATGTCCTGCGGGTTCATAAGGTCCTGCAGCGAAAGATTTGTTGTAAAGATTGTAGGCTTTCCGCTCTCGTATCGGGCATTGATCACACGGTATACCATCTCAAGACCATACTCGGTAGCACGCTCCATACCGAGATCATCAAAGATGACCAATCCGTACCTCGCAACGTCTCTGCAAAGCTCCTCTTTATCCTCGAAGCTGCCACCCATAAAATCGCCCAGATTTCGCATAAGAACCGGGATCTCTTGTTCCATCAACGCATTGGCAATGCATGCGGCGGTATAGCTCTTACCTGTACCGCAATCCCCCCAGTACAATTGGCCTGTGTTCTCCCTCCGCACTGTTGGCCAGTCCTCAACGAAGCGCTTGGCCTTCTCCAGAATGTCCGGAGGGAGCATGGTCGCATTCTCAAAGGTGTGCTCTCTTCTTGTTGGGCTGGTGAAGCAGACACTCTGTAAGCGGGCCACAAGCTCACGATGTTCCCTTGCTTTCTGCTCTGCTTCCATTCGTGCTTTTTCCTCCTGCTTACACCTGCAGAGGACCGGAACCAGATGATCACCCATGGAACCTTTTCCATCAAAGAAGGGCCATGGGATCCTGTACTGTTTTCTGGTATTACAGTTACCGCAGCACAGATAACCTTCCTCGTCGATGTAATCTCCGACAGC
>JAKSRN010000391.1 GCA_024403585.1 Lachnospiraceae bacterium
CGTCTGACTGGGGATACCTCTTATCCGGATCTTCGCTTTGCGGTTTGGTCTGCTGAGAATGGGCAGGATGACCTGACATGGACGACGGCTAAGTCCGCTGACCAGAAGACATATGTGGCGGATTTTGAGGCAACTAAACTGAAGAGCCTGGGTACGGTGCATATTCATGCTTATACGGGGACGGCGACATTCGTCATGAAGACGACGGTGGAGCTGGAAGGTGCGTCTGTGGGTAAGGTTTCTGTGGAGAACCTGGATGTGGCTGCCGGAACCTGTACGCTGGTCCTGTCTGAGCTGGTGCATCCGGAACTTCTGAAGGAAGTGGTTGTGCCGGTTTGGAGTGATGCGAAGCAGGCGGACCTTGTATGGTATCAGGCGGAGAAGGTGCCGGGTAAAAATCTCTCTGATCTCACCTATCAGGTGAAAATGAATATTTTCCGCCACTCTTTTAATACCGGTACCTACCAGGTACATGTGTATAGCAGGGACATCAGCGGTAAGCAGCTGTATCAGACCAGAACACAGGTGACTTATCCGGTCAGCGGTGAGGTGGCGGTTCTGCCGACTTCTGATGCTGCGGTTTATCAGGCGGTGGTGAACAGTCCTGTCGTTCCGGGCGGCTGGGGTGAAATGCATTTTGCCGTATGGTCTGATGAAGGTGGTCAGGATGATTTGAGATGGATCAATACGAAAACTACCAGTGCTAATATCAATATCAACGACTTTAAACATCTGGGCCTCTACCATGTGCATCTGTATGCTGTGGGTAAGAACGGGGCGTTGAAGTTTGTGGGGAAGGCAACATTTACACCGAGTGTGGCTGAGCCGGTTGTGGAGCTGGGAGCGCAGGGCAGTGATGGTTCTGTGGAGATCCTGGTGAAGAATGTGATGATGCAGAGCAATCTGAAGGATATCAGAGCGGCGGTCTGGAGTGCCAATAAGGGTCAGGACGACCTGAGATGGTATTCGGCTGTGAAGCAGAGCGACGGTACTTATAAGATCGTGGCGAATCTGAAGAATCATAAGGATTCCGGACAGTATTTTATCCATGTGTATGCTGAAACACGGGACGGTAAGCTGCAGTTTTTAGGCAAGACGGAGGAGCTGGTGGTTGCGGCTCCGAAGACCGCTGAAATCACGGTTTCTGATGTGAAAGAGGAGGGCGGTGCATTCACTGTGAAGATCGTGCTTCCGGATGACTCGCCGATCGTCAGCAAAATCCAGGTGCCGATCTGGTGTGTAGCTGACCAGAGCGATATCAAATGGTATGACGCTGTGAAACAGGCGGATGGCAGCTATGAGGTTGTGGTCAGATCGTCTAATCATAAGGAGCATGCAGGAACCTATCAGATTCACGTGTATGCGACATATGCCAGTGGGGTGTTTGCATTTGTCGGAAAGACTACGCAGGAGATGAAGGTGCCGCCGATCACGGTTATGAATGGAACGAAAGGTAAAAGAAGCCTGGAGATCCGCAACTGTGAGGATGCCAAATCTGTTTCGGTGGCGGTATGGACCAGCCAGGGAAGTCAGGATGATCTGATCTGGTATCCTGCTTCTAAAAACAGTGATGGTGCATGGCAGGTGGTGGTTGATGCTTCTAAACACAAACATGGCGGGGAATATATCGCACATGTTTATGCGGACAATAAATTTGCCGGAAGCATGATCTTTGACATGCCTTATAGTGAACTGAAAACTACCTGGACGGATATGGCGGGAAGCATGAAGGTTGCGGCTGAAAACAACCAGCTGATCCTTGTTTCTGCTTCCGGAACTTCTGCTCAGATTACAATGCTGAATAAGAATACAGACGGAACATGGTTCCAGCTTCTGACTACTTCCGGTTATGTGGGAATCAATGGAGTTGGTCCTACTACGGAGTGGAACGGAAGGACACCGCCGGGAGTATTTGGATTTACGAAGGCTTTCGGAATTCTTCCGAATCCGGGAACCGCGTTCCAGTACACACAGGTGGATTCTTCTCATTACTGGGTAGATGATGTGAATTCGAAATATTATAACAAGTTTGTATCGACCAGATCGGTTGCGCGGGACTGGAGTTCTGCGGAGCATCTGATCGATTATACCGGTTCTTACGGTTATTGTCTTGCGATTGATTACAATCCGGAATGTACTCCGGGTGTGGGTTCTGCTATTTTCCTGCATTGTTCTGCTGGAAGACCGACGGC
>JAKSRN010000392.1 GCA_024403585.1 Lachnospiraceae bacterium
GTTACTATTCACAGTTTTTCGGACCCTTTTATCTATTTTCCACGTTCACATAACGAGCGATTATTACCCCGTAGAAATGCCGATTTTCCTTATAAAATAAGGGTTTTTCGGCATTTTTTGCTTGCATTATTTATCTTTATGTGTTATGCTATACACATAAAGATAAGGAGGTTTTTTCCATGGGAATTGTTTACCAAACCGATAAAAGATCCGGCATCACTTATGCCTATGAAAACCAGTCTTTCTGGGATCCCGAGCTCAAACGCTCCAGATCAAAACGCAAACTCATCGGCAGGGTCGATCCCGAGACCAAAGAGATCGTCCCCACTGACGGACGCTGCAAAAAGCGCAGCCCCTCTTTTGTGGCAGAAAATCAGGATTATGTGATGCCCAAAACAATGAAAGAACTGAAAGCGGAGGTCACCCGTCTCCTTAAGGAGAATTCAGATCTGAAGGAACAGATCCGAAAGCTGACTGAGAAGTAACCAACCGGAGGCTGTCATGGATATCAAGGAAGCGTTTTACAAACAGAAGAAAGAACTGCATGCCTACAAGAATGAGAATCGTCATCTTCAGAGAGAACTGGACCGTTATATCAGGGGCGTTGCAGCAACGGAGATCTTTCAGAAACAGCTTAGTCATATCCAGGGCCTTACTCTCAAAGTCTCAGAATACAAAAATGTCGCCGACCGTTACCAGACTCTTTACGAACAGAAAAAACGTGATCTTGCAGATCTGAATTCACGCTTTCGGCAGCTCACCTTTCACTGTCAGGACCTTCAGTGGCAGATCGACTGTCTCAGCAACAAACATTCCTTTGACGGCATGACTGCCGCTCAAAGGGCAGCGGCAGAGATCGATGCCCTGAAGGACGAAGTTGCCAGACTCACTGCTCTTCTTAACAAAGATGGCACCAATACCGGCACACCTACTTCGAAGACTGCCATTGACAAGAAAAAGGTGGTTCCCAATTCCAGAGAACGGTCCGAACGGCATGTCGGCGCACAACCGGGACATGAGAAGCACTTCATGGCTGCCTTTTCCGCAGATGAGATCACTGAGACCATCCCCCACGAGCTGGATCAGTGCCCGGAATGCGGAGGCCGCCTGACCGAGATCCGTGATATCCCGAAAGACGAACTGGATTATGAGATCCGGGTCGTAAAAAAGCGTCATGTATTTAAAGAATACCGCTGTGATCAGTGCGGTAAGGTCTTCCGTACCGGCAGCCCTGCGTTAAAAGCCGAAAATCAGTACGGAGCAGTCCTGCAGGCCATGGCATTGGCTCTTATGAACCTTGGCTTTGTCAGTATCAACCGGACAAGAAAACTCCTATCGGGACTGACTGCCGATACACTGTCCATCAGCGAAGGATATCTCAGCAAGCTTCAGAAACGGTTTTCACACAGACTTGCTGCTTTTGTTGAACAGGTACGAAAGGCCTGTATCGCATCGGACCTTCTTTATTGGGATGATACGGTAGTATTTATCCATACGTCCCGTGCCTGTATGCGTTTCTATGGCAACGAACGGATCGCGCTCTATTGCGCACATATGAAAAAGGATCTCCAGGGAATCTATGAAGACAATGTCCTTCCCCACCTTCCACCTACAACTACTGTCATGCACGACCATAATTCGATCAATTATCACGACGGTTTTGAATTTGTGAATGTAGAATGCCTGCAGCATCTGGAGCGGGATCTCCAAAAGGTGACAGACCAGTCCGGTCATACGTGGTCGAAGGAAATGAAGGATCTCCTTCGATCTATGATCCATAAGCGAAAGCTCAGGATCACCGATGGTTTCGCCTGCTTTGATAAGAAGGAGATCACCGATTTCTTATTCCGTTACGATACGCTTCTGGAGGACGGATACAAGGAATATTTCAAAGACAGCAGTCGCTACTTTGCTCCGTTTGAAAATGCCCTCCAGCAACGGTTACAGGTGTACCGACAGAATTACACGGCCTGGATCCATGACTTTTCGATTCCTACGACCAACAACCTCAGTGAACGATCCCTACGCTTTGTAAAGTGTAAGGATAAGATCTCCGGTCAATTTCAAAACGAAGCCCACGCTCAGTTTTTTGCGAATATCCGCACCTATATCGAAACCTGCGCACGCCATGGAGTGAACGAATTTCAGGCGATCCTTCGGCTGACACAGGACGATCCCTATTC
>JAKSRN010000393.1 GCA_024403585.1 Lachnospiraceae bacterium
CAAAGACGGGATCACCCTCATGGCAACCCCATCTCTATTCTACCCGCATCTTATCTTCTGGATTTCTCCCTCCTTAAGATACCGATCACTTATTAACTTTATAGCAATTTACCAAAAACAGATTTACTCCTGTTCCCTCAAACTCCTCTTCTTTATGAAGCTGATCCTGGCTCGGAATACTTGGTCCGCTGAAGGATTTTTCTTTTGTCAGCGCGTATTTTTTGGTCTCAACATTTGTCTTTGCATTACCATCTTTGTCAATGTAATTAACATTGTGCTGGATCTTCACCCAGTTGTAATCAACGTACTGGGCTTTTGTAAAGAACAGGAACAACGATAACTCATAGCAGTAACGGTTTTTGAAGAATTCTGTATCATCTGTAGAGAAATTGCCTCCGTTATAGTATCCGACTGCAGCGCCTTCTTCCATAGCAGCTGCGGCTGATTTTCCCTGGTACTGGAAAGCTTCACCCAGCTCCTGGGTCAGTGTATGACTTTTATCGTGTGCAATCTTATTCAGATAATTCAGATCAGTGTTATTATCACTGGAATAAACGATTGAGTTTTTAAAAGCATCTGCTCCTGTGCAGCTCTTATCTTCTTTTCCCTGCCATTCTGGTTTAATCTTCCAGGAAATAGTGCTGGAACCTCCACCTGAAAAAGCAGGAGTTGAGTAACGATTGAAGTCAATGAAATTCTCCACATTTGCCTTTTCAAATGCTCCCCCTACCGGGAAGTTCTCCGGTGTGGATACGCATACAGCCAGATTTCTGTCATACTGTACATTGTTACAGTAGCAGATTACGAATGATGCACCCTCTTCATTTGTGATGATATCATCACTTGCATCTTTAGCATGCTTCAGAGCCTCTCTCTGGGCTTTTAAATCTTCCATTCTCATATTGTCGCTTCTGATGGCATCCTCAGTATTACTCTCAGCAGCTTTCACTGTCTGCATTTTTTCATCCAGTGTCATCTTTGCACAAGCTGACAGTGTCTTCTTAGACAGTTTCTCCAGTTCAGTCAGCTCTTTTGTATACTCTTCTTTCAGAGCAGTATTCTTATCTAAATCGTAGCTGATTGCTGCCAGCAGAGCTGTATAGCCCTGATCATAGAAGTTCAGAACATTCTCATTATAGGCTCTTCTGTCTGCAAAGCTCATTGTATTGTAATTGTACTTATTGGAAACAATTCCCTGATAGATCCGGAAGATATCCTTTGATTCAAAAAGTCCCTGGCCCAGCATCATTTCTCCCAGGTTGTAGAGGTGGTCGTAACAGGTGAAGTTTGCCATCTCCGCTTTGGAAATATGAGGATTGCCATTACCATACTTGTAAACACTTTCCATCTTCTGATCTACATATTTAGGATTGTTTGCAAGCGTACCATTCTGCGCCATATCGTACAGCCCGTTCATGATATCCAGATAGTTTCTGTAGTCACTCTTTACCAGTGCAACTTTATCATCGATACACTGTGCAGTGGATACTAACTGACTATAATCAATACCTTTCAGAATATCATAGGTTGCCTGGCTCAGCTGTGAAGACAGATTCTTATTCATCTCCTTGATTGCATTTAACTCATCTTCTGATGACTTCATAGCACTATTTGCCTGAGTTGCATTCCATCTCACTCCCATATCACCGACAAACTGGGTCAGTCTTCCAATATATGGTCCCGGAACTAAAGATTCGAACAGGCCAATCATAACAAAATCCATGTTTGCATTAATGATTGTTCTCAGTGTTTTTTCAAATTCAGCATCTGACATATTGGTATCAGTGGATTCTTTCTCTTCTTTTGTTACACGATATGTATCGTACATGAATACGGAGAAGTCTTTCTGAGAAGCCTCTCCTGCACCATTCAGTACAGCACGTCCCTTTACGAGCATTCCGCCTTCGAAATACTGTTCTGCCGCTACATACTCTTTTGTGAAGACAAGAGTAAATCCGGTTCTGTCATCATTAACGGTCAGATTCTGAATCTTGGATCCTGCGAAAACGCCTGTGAACTCGATATCATTCTCAGAGAAATCCTCTGCGAGGGTACCGTTTGCGATTGTTACATTCTCGGTGTAGATTGGGTGATTCTTGTCAGCGGATCCGTCTGTTGCTGGTTTATCATCACCTTTCACATTAACCGGAAGGGCCTCTGATGGAGTCTCGGCTGGTGTCTC
>JAKSRN010000394.1 GCA_024403585.1 Lachnospiraceae bacterium
TTTCTGTGATACCTTCCGTTTCGGTATCTGCTTCTGTTCCAGATTCTGTGGTATGCTCTGTGTCTGACTCTGTATCCGCTTCGGTTACAGACTCAGTACCTGGCTCAGTATCAGCTTCGGTTCCCATCTCTGTATTATGCTCTGTATCTAGTTCTGTCCCTGGCTCAGTACTCTGCTCTGTATCTGCCTCTGTTCCCACATCTGTGATACTTTCGTGTGATTCTTCCTCTGTTTCTTCAGAAGAATCCGTCTGATTTTCTGTTTCCAGATTTCCTTCTGTCACAGCTTCTGCCGTCGATTCCGTACTGGTTTCTGACAAATCTGTTTCGGCCATTTCCAGTTCCGTTTGAGCGGCTGCTTCTGTAAATGTTTCCGTCCATGCTTCTGTCGAAATTTCTGTACACTTCTCTGTCAGAAACTCCTGCCAGTATTCTGTTTCTGTCTCAATACTATAGGCTCCTGCTACCATAGGATTTATGACAGAACCTACCAGCGACAAACAGCTGCAAAGTGCTAAGATTTTTTTATACTTCACATAGTTCCCCCTTTATCTCATATGAAAAGGCACCTCCTAAGAGATGCCCTTACCAATTCACTATTTTATTTTCCTTACGGATATGTTCCCTGATTCTGATAGCAGGATCTTGCAATTCTCAGTCGCTTCGTCGTACAGGCAAAATTACGTTCAAATTCATCGGATGTAAACGTACTGTATGAAACATAACCACCGTACTCAAAAGAATAAAAGAAGACATGCGCTGCACCACCTTCTCCGTCTACACTGGTAATTGCCTTGTATTTCTGCCATCCGCCGGGATAATACGCTGCCATAGAGTTATTTTCTACAGCCTCATGCTTGAAGAATGCCAGCTGCAGGCCAAGATCGCTCCAGTTTTTATGATGTGCATTGGCAAAATTCTGAAGTCCGTCTGCTCCATACCATCTGGACCAGCTCCACTGACAGATGCCATGTCCAACTCCATTTGGCTGAATTGCAGTCGGATCAAACTCACTTTCTGCATAGATACTTCCCATTACTCCTGCCGCAGCTGCTCTGGAACAACCGAGTGTCCTGCGCAGATAATTCCAGATCTTTGTTGAATTATCATTTCCTATAAGAGCTGCATCATTATCGAAATCAGGAAGAAATCTGGCTGTACCCACATAGTCTGATCTGTAATCCCAGTTATAAACAACACATCCTGTACTTGGGTTACTTTCCCCGACTACCTTGCCATTTCCAACATAGATCACAACATGTTCTCCGGTTCCTCCGTCCTGAACCGTTCCCGTTCTGCTGTAGTAGATAATATCGCCCGGTTGCCAATCATTTACGTTTCTTCCAACTTTTCGGCCTGCCGAATACTGGGCTCCGGCAGTTCTTGGAATGGAATATCCAAAGTGTGCAAAGACTGCCTGAACAAAACCGGAACAATCAGCTCCTGTTACCAGACTGGCTCCTCCATATACATATGGCAGCCGTCCTTCAAAACTCAGGGCAAATTCTGCAAGTTCCGAACCAATTCCACCAAACAAGGTCATATCACCATAATACCTGAGTATATGATCCCAGCCTTTATTGGAATAATTCTCGATACAGATCTCC
The DNA here is from genome assembly GCA_024403585.1 of Lachnospiraceae bacterium. Lineage (GTDB taxonomy): Bacteria > Bacillota > Clostridia > Lachnospirales > Lachnospiraceae > JAKSRN01. Next base: position 1,607 of record JAKSRN010000394.1, read on the forward strand.
TGTCCGGTCTGATCCCCGCTTTCGCCATGTTTTTGCCTGCCTCTCTCATCGCAGATTGCACCGACCATCTTCCGTTCACCGCAGAAAATCTCCAGTCTTGCATCACTTCCGAGCTTGACCAGAATATCTCCGGTTTTTAAATCACCCACCGAAGATACCTCATCCTTTACATCCATAAAGCCATTCAGCATACAGGCATCATACAGATCCCCTACCTCCTTGGCTCCATCTTTTTTCAAGGACAACCCTGCCCTGTCAAAGGCAGTCACTACAAAAGTGATATTACTGTAATCTGTCGGTCCCCATCTGGAAAAATACCCGTCATTATAACCATGGTCATCGTTCTGTGCGATATACTCAGCCCACTGCACCGCAGTATTTGTTACATAAGGTGCATCCGGAAGTCCGTCAGATGCAGGATCCCAGCTTCCCGCCAGAATTCCAAAGAAGCCTGCAATAAATGAAAAGATGCTGACAATAGCAGCTATGATTGCAATAATCGGCAGCACTGCAGATACCACAGATGCGATAAATCCACCGATTGCAGCTGCGATCTGCATCAT
>JAKSRN010000395.1 GCA_024403585.1 Lachnospiraceae bacterium
GTAATGATCGCCTCACAGTCCTCCTCCAATACCCAGCGAGCCAGATCCACTTCAGACCTGTCCTCTCTCGGAAATTCAGAAATTACAGTATAAGCATCTGCATCAATGAGAACCACGTAAGCCGCATCGCTGAATTCCTTTGCAATCACGCCGTCCTTCTGATCCAGAAAGCATCCGATTTTCATCATATGATATATTCCTCCAAATCACCGCTTCACTCATGCACCACAATCCTATGATGATACACATTATCCACCCAAAGAATCCCCTCTTCACGGTGATACTCCATCCAGATCGTCACGCACTCAACCTTCCTGTGGCAATAATAATGCCCCCTCGCATCCTGGCAAACCGCATTCCCTTCCGACTCCGGTCCCGTCAGAAACTCCAGCACCTGATGCTCCTTCATCTTCAGTTTTCCCGCGCCGACAAGGGCCTTCTCACTCATCCGTAACATGCCACATCTCCCAGAATACGAAATTCGTCGACAGAAATACCATCAGTCATTCCACACTAGTCTTCCTCAAAAAGTCTCTGCACCTCAGCAATCGCCATCAGCACATTGCCCGGACAACGGTCCATCACCACGCCAGACTCCACTGCCTCCTGGAACTCGCCCTTCGCCACATCGAACCCGATCAAGTCCCTACAGAATAGCGAACCTTTCTCTTCCAGAAACGCCTTCTCAAACTCAGCAACCTTCTCCTGAATCTTCTGCTTCCTGTCATTCTGTCCGAAAGAATCATGACCAAAGCGCATACCTAACGCCATCAGCGCACCAGTCACTGCCCCACAAGTATCCCCATGGAACATGCCTCCGCCAAACGCAGACGACATACGCGCCAACTCTTCCTCATCATATCCCAGCTCATCAGCAAATGCCATCAGCACCACCTGTGAGCAATCAAATCCCTTCCGAAACTGCTCCAGTACAAACATCTCTTCATTACTCATAACCTGCAGCTCCTTTCGCTATTAAATCAGACCAGGGCTTCCTGCATACAGGAAGTCACCAGTCATTTCTTACTGTAATCCGCCACAATCCGATTATTTATCTTCCAGCAAAACCTGCACTTCCGCAATCTTGCCATTCACCAGCTCCTCAGGAATAAATGCCTGCCCGCACTTCGGACACCGCAGCACCGGATAACTCATCTCATGGCCAAGATAATCAAATACAGTTTTTCGCTCCTCCATCAGGCAATCGCACTTACAGCAACGCATCTTTACATCCATCTCAACTACCTCAATCCCAACGAACTAAATCTCATCTGTCCGGATCTCTACTACATTGATTCCAGTTGTCTCAATCCCAGCTATCTCGATCCCAACTGTCTCGATCCTTGCTACTTTGCTCTCAACTACATCGATCCCATCTCAGACTCTCGTATAGAGGCCCTGTGCACATACAGATTCGTCACTTCAATTATAGCACCCTGCCTGCTGTAAGTAACCCAGACTGTGATTTCCCTGAACCGCTTATGCGCATAATACAGATTGTCGCCCTCATCCAGAATCATGGACCGCTCAGCCTCAGCCTCCAGAATCGTCTTCGACACCTGCTCACGAAGCACAAACTCCCGATTCATCTTATCTACAAGTTCCGTCGGAATGTGAATCTCATTAATCTCACTATCCATATAAAGATTGGATCCAGTCACTGAATCCTCTCCCATATAATACCTTTTCAGCTTTCTGCGATTCTCTCGTCTCTCATCCAGCTCAGGAGGCATCCGTTTCGCATCCGGAATCATCAGAAGCAGACCCAGGATATGTCTGGCATCCGCTCCCTCATTGGCAAACACATCTCTGCAGTTCGCACAATAAGAAACCAGAAGGCCCTCTTTATCTTCCAGACGATGACGGGCAAACTGTTTCTGTAATTCAGGCACCGCACCAACGATATGACCGCCAAAACCACAGCAGCCAACATCGGCAGAAGCGTTTTCCACCTGATAGCCTGCATAGGAAAGTAAGTTGCGAACAGCTTGCTGACTTTCGGTTTCAGAGGCAGACGCACACGGATCCAATACATATATCTTCTTAACAGCTTTGCTCTCATCTCCGGTCTCTGCTGTTCCATCCGCATTTACTGCATCTACAGACTCCACAGCTTCTGTAGCTCCTGGTGTATCAGTAACTTCCACTACATCTTCCGCAAGAAATGCA
>JAKSRN010000396.1 GCA_024403585.1 Lachnospiraceae bacterium
CTTTTTTCAGTATAGATTACTCTCATATATATGCAGTTACTATCTTACTACTGAAAGTACTTAAATTATAATCAAGCAAATTAATAAGGGGAGAATTATATCCACATGGAAACACCGAAAATACCTGAGGCTGAAAAGCCCTCTGAAATACTAAATGAAGGAGTGCCTTCTGCAGAAACCACTGCAGAACACCATTCTGAGGAAAAAATAGAGCAGAATACTATATCTGAGGGTACAAACCCGCAGACCTCTGACCTTACAGCGCCCGCGCGAGAAATTTCTGCAGCAGAACCAGCGCCGGACGTACCTCCGGTAAAAGAGCATTACGCCTCTGACGAGTATGACTCAGAAATATTCGGCGGTGTGCGCTTTGATACTACAGCAGATATCCCGATTCCGAAAACATTAATCGATCAGGTCATTGGTCAGGAACATGCCGTTGATGTCATTAAAAAGGCAGCAATTCAGCGCAGACATGTGATGATGATAGGAAGTCCGGGTACGGGAAAGTCCATGCTTGCAAAAGCAATGTCGGAACTCCTGCCCAAAGAGGAGATGCAGGATATCTTAACCTATCCGAATCCGGAAGACAATAATAACCCGATTATCCGTGTTGTCAATGCAGGCCGCGGCAAAGAAATAGTTGCGCGCCACAAGGAAGACGCAAAGCGTCAGGCATCTTCTAAGAAGACGCTGATGATAGTAATCATCATAGGAATCATTGGTATATTTGCCATCAGCGGACAGCTTCTGCTCGGTCTGTTTGCGGCTCTGTTTATCTTCTTCATCTTCAGAACAATGATGCCGAAGGATAATGCAATGGTGCCGAAACTTCTTGTCTCAAACAAACCGGATGGAAGCGCACCGTTCATCGATGCAACCGGATCTCACGCCGGCGCATTATTAGGCGATGTCCGTCATGACCCGTTCCAGTCCGGAGGTCTTGAAACGCCGGCACATGACCGTGTTGAAGCAGGGGCAATTCACCGCGCACACCGCGGAGTTCTTTTCATCGATGAGATGAACACGCTTGAACTTACCTCTCAGCAGAGTTTACTTACCGCTCTGCAGGAAGGTGTCTTTGCTATCACCGGTCAGTCTGAACGTTCATCCGGTGCTATGGTGAGAACTGAGCCGGTTCCTTGTAAGTTCATTATGATTGCTGCAGGAAATCAGGATGCAATGCAGTATATGCATCCGGCTCTTAGAAGCCGTATCAGAGGTTACGGTTATGAGGTTTACATGTCGGAACGCATGGATGATACGGCAGAAAACCGTGCAAAGCTTGTCCGCTTCATTGCCCAGGAAGTTAAAAACGATGGAAAGATTCCGCCGTTTAATCCGGAAGCAGTCGCAGAAATTCTGCGCGAAGCAAAACGCCGTTCCGGACACAAGGGACACCTTACCATAAAACTTCGTGACTTAGGAGGTCTTGTGCGTGTTGCAGGTGACTTAGCCATCAAAGACGGTTCCCCCATCACTACCCTTGACCATGTCCTTGCAGCCAAAAAGACTGCACGTTCCATCGAAAAGCAGATGACTGATGAGCACACCAAACAGCTTCGCGACTACTACTTAACTGATGTCAATGGAACATTAGTCGGAAAAGTAAACGGTCTTGCTGTCATTGGAGAAGATGCTGGTTCTGTTCTTCCGGTCACCGCTGAAGTGACGCCTGCCATGGCTAACAATATGGGTTCTGTGATTGCAACAGGTCAGCTGAAAACAATCGCCCGCGAATCAATTAAAAATGTCAGTGCATTGATCAAGAAGTTTTCCGGCTCAGATATCCGTCAGATGGATATTCATGTCCAGTTCATCGGAACATATCAGGGTCTGGAAGGCGACTCTGCATCTGTAACGGTTGCAACCGCTGTCATTAGTGCCCTCGAGAACATCCCGGTACGTCAGGACTTGGCAATGACCGGCTCTCTTTCAGTCAGAGGAGACGTTTTACCGATTGGAGGTGTTACCTACAAGATTGAGGCAGCAGCAAAAGCAGGAATTAAAACCATTATCATTCCGAAGTCGAACCTTGATGATGTCTTAATTGAGGACAGATACGCTGAGATGGTTGAAATCATTCCGGTAACCAGAATCGAAGAAGTGCTTCGCATTGCCCTTGTTCCGGCAGATAAGGAAGTATTTGAGCACAAACT
>JAKSRN010000397.1 GCA_024403585.1 Lachnospiraceae bacterium
TACTTCTCCACACCTCTCTTTGAGGGAGAGTAATACGTACGAACCAACCGGCAGCGGTTCCTGCAAAAGGAGACAGTTGTCGATCTGGAAAGAACCAACCGGCATCCACTGCTTCGGAAAAGGCAGGTGCCGATAAAAGGAGGATAAATATGAGCGATTATACAATCAATACAAAGTGTGTACAGGCTGGTTATACACCAGGCAACGGTGAGCCGCGCCAGATCCCGATCATCCAGTCCACTACTTTCAAGTATGCGACCAGTGAGGATATGGGAAAACTCTTTGATCTGGAGGCAGAGGGATACTTCTATACCCGTCTTCAGAACCCAACCAACGACTATGTAGCAGCAAAGATCTGTGCCCTGGAGGGCGGTTCAGCAGCTATGCTGACTTCTTCCGGACAGGCAGCAAACTTCTTTGCTCTCTTCAATATCTGTGAGTGCGGAAGCCATATCGTTGCTTCTTCCTCTATCTACGGTGGAACCTTCAACCTGATCTCTGTTACTATGGCAAAGATGGGTGTTACTGTTACTTTCGTAGATCCTGATTGTTCAGAGGAAGAGCTGAATGCAGCATTTAAAGAGAACACAAGAGCCGTATTCGGTGAGACCATCGCTAACCCGGCACTGACTGTTCTGGATATCGAGAAATTCGCAAAAGCAGCACATGCACACGGTGTTCCGCTTATTGTTGATAATACTTTCCCAACACCTGTAAACTGCCGTCCGATCGAGTGGGGCGCAGATATCGTTACCCATTCCACCACAAAATACATGGATGGACACGGAGCAGCAGTTGGCGGAGCGATCATTGACAGCGGAAACTTTGACTGGATGGCACACGCAGAGAAATTCCCTGGACTCTGCACACCGGATGATTCTTATCACGGAATCGTTTATGCAGAGAAATTCGGCCAGGCGGGAGCATTTATCACAAAATGTACTTCCCAGCTGATGCGTGACTTCGGATGCATCCAGTCCCCACAGCATGCATTTATCCTGAACTTAGGTCTGGAGTCCCTGCATGTAAGAATGCCTCGTCACTGTGAGAATGGTCTTGCAGTTGCAGAGTTCCTGCAGGCACAGCCAGAGGTTGTTGCTGTAAACTATCCACATCTGCCAGGTAACAAGTTCTATGATACAGCTATGAAATATATGCCAAACGGTGGCTGTGGTGTTATCTCCTTCGAGCTGAAGGGTGGACGTGCAGCAGCAGAAGCATTCATGAAAGCACTGAAACTGGCAGCGATCGAGACTCATGTAGCAGACGCAAGAACCTGCTGTCTGAACCCTGCAACATCCACACATCGTCAGATGACAGAGGAGCAGCTTAACGCAGCCGGAATCCCTGCAGGAATGGTTCGTCTCTCCTGTGGTCTTGAGGACAAACTGGATCTGATCGCAGATCTGAAACAGGCTCTGGAGGCTGTTCGCGCATGATTACACTGGATACAATCGTAGGTGAACTGATCAAAGAGGATCCAAGAGCAGTGGATCTGCTGGCACAGTCCGGCATGCACTGCGTGGGATGTGGTTCTGTGGCTTTTGAGACTTTTGAGGAAGCCTGCAAGACCCATGGGCTGGATCCGATCCTGGAGATGAGAAAGATGAATATCCGTTTGTACGGAAAGATTTGTTAAGAAACAGAGGCCGTTGCACGAAAGTGCAGCAGCCTCTGTTTCTTTTACTATCAAAATCGGGCGAATGCAAAAACGGCGGGTAAGGGAGAGAAGGATATTACCATCGAAATCAGGCGAATGCAAAAACGACAGGTAAGGGAGAGAAGGATAATACCATCAGAAACAGGCGAATGCAAAAACGACAGGTAAGGGAGAAAAGGATAATACCATCAGAAACAGGCGAATGCAAAAACGGCGGGTAAGGGAGAGAAGGATAATACCATCAGAAACAGGCAAATAGGAAAACGACAGGTAAAATCGAGAAGAATAATACCATCAGAAACAGGCGAATGGGAAAACAACAGGTAAAATCGAGAAGAATAATACCATCAGAAACAAGCGAATGCAAAGCAACAGGTAAAAGTGAGAAGAATATTACCACCAAAATCAGGCGGCTTGAAATCTGACGGTAAAGATATGAAAATGATTATCTTCAGAACCTGACAAGGCTACGTAGCAGCTGT
>JAKSRN010000398.1 GCA_024403585.1 Lachnospiraceae bacterium
GGCTCCAGCATCAGCTGCATCTGCCGATTCTGAATATCTTCATAAGCTTCCATTGTATTACCTCTGGGTTTTCTTTTCATTTTATCCTTATTATGCTATAGTTACAACCATGTAACAGACAGCATCGTCAGTTACAGCAAAATGTTTGCATAGCTACAATGAGAAAGGAAAGAAAATCCAACTCCCCTGAATGGATCATTGGATTCTACAAAATAGATATGATCAGATTAATCGTAACCGATATAGATGAAACAATCGTGAAAGAAGGAAGCACCAACATCAATCCTCAGTATTTTGAAGTGATCCGTAAACTGACCGACAAAGGAATAGAATTTGTTGCCGCCAGCGGACGCCATATCTCCAGCCTCCAGGTAGCACTGGCTCCTGTGGCAGACAAGATCTGGTTTCTGTCCCAGAACGGAAGTATCATCAAAAAACAGGATCAGACTCTGGTTCCGAATCCCCTGCAATTAGAATGGATTCCTGAGTTTTGGAAGGAAATGGAAAAGATTGATGCCCCTGGCGCCATTGCCTACACACCGGATTATTGTTTCATCCCCTTCAGCGGTAATGAAATGCACCGACATCTGACAGAGGATTATCATTATGCCATCAAAGTAACAGGCGGATGGGATACACTTCCGACAGGTGAAATCTTCACCATGATGACTGTTTACCATCCGGAAGATGCGGATGCCTTCTGTAAAGCCAATTTAAACCCAGACTGGCACAATCGTCTGCAGATCCTTGCTGCCGGTCAAACCTGGGTAGACCTGGTTCCTGCAGCCAACGGAAAGGGCCCGGCTCTGAAAAAACTCTGTCAGGATCTGGCCATTGATCCATCCGAAGTAATCGCCTTCGGTGACAACATGAATGACTTATCCATGATCGAGTTCGCCGGATGCGGTATCGCTGTCGAGAATGCAAAACCTGCTGTAAAAGCAGTTGCACAGAAAATCGTACCGGATTATACAAAAGACGGGGTGCTCCATGAGCTGGAGGCCATCCTGGCACAGCTGTAAAATATACCTATTATAATTTACATAGAAAAAGACACAATCCTTTTAGGCTTCAAGCCCCTATTTCAGGGCACATATCCACCTGGATCGTGTCTTTTTCTTTTTTATATGTTCATTTTTATTCCGAAATCATTTCTTATGTGGCAGCACAATGACCCTGCAGGCCTTTTTCTGCCTCATCGCCTCAATACCTTCAAATATCTCATCCATAGAAACACGATGGGTAATAAACTGATCCAATCCAAGGTCCGGATTTTTAATGAGTTCCAGCGCTCCCGGGAAATCTTTTCCCAAACCGCCAAACAAGGAGATTTCATTCAATACAATAGCTCCCGGTGAAATCGTGGATCTTGCATTGTTGTCCAGACCAAAAAGAAGAATTCTTCCCTGTGGGTTGATCAGCTGCATAGCTTCTTCCAAAACTGATCCTCTTCCTACTGCATCGATGATCACATCGGCTTTATAAGGCCAGTTTGCTTTCACCACATCTTCCAGCTTCTCTTTTTCTACATCCACAACCAGATCTGCACCGCAGTTCTTTGCTTCCTTCACGCGGTCCTCACCCTTTGCAGTCACGATCAGATTTGTAACTCCAAAGGCTTTCAGCACGCGGATAAAGGTCAGACCGATCGGTCCGGCGCCATAGAGGATCACATAGTCCATCGGCGATGGTTTTACCTTATTCAGAGCACTTACCACGCAGGCCAGCGGCTCCACCTGAGCAACAATCTCTGCCGGAACATCTTTCCCTACATGATACAGCTGTCCCGCATCCACAAGAGCATATTCTGCAAATCCACCATCTGCCAGCTGCCCGTAATGATCGGAATTCGAACAAAGATCCCCTTTATTATGGGTACACTCATAACATCTTCCGCAACGCACGCGTGGATTGACTGCTACCAGTTCTCCAATCTCAAATCCTTCAACATCGTCCCCCATCTCCACGATACTTCCACAGAACTCGTGTCCATAGATGATACCTGGCTTCATATACTGTCCCGGAGGATCTGCCAGACCGTGGATATCACTTCCGCAGATGCTTGCTGCCTCTACTTTGATAATCAGCTGAGATGGTTTCTTAATCTGCGGATATGGGACCTCTTTAACCTTTAATGTACC
>JAKSRN010000399.1 GCA_024403585.1 Lachnospiraceae bacterium
TCGAATGGGAACATCTCTATACATTCCTTCCGGAACTGTATGCAGAGTATCATGACCAGCCAATTGATGCAGATTAAAAAGTGAGAAATTACTTCTCGCAGAAACCCATTCAGATGAGAGAAAACAGAAAGGAGTGAAACAATGTTCACGTTACAAGGAAGAACAATGGTAATCACCGGCGGGGCAGGAAATAATGGCTCTGCAATCGTAAATGCAGCTCTTGAACATGGAATGAATGTGGCAATGCTCAGTGGATTACATACAAAAGCACAGAAAGCGATAGAAGAAAAGATTAATCCGAAGTACCGCGATCATGTAATCGGGATTGCCCAGAATCCAAAAGCAAAATGGGAAGAAAATGTGGCAGCTGCGCCAGAAATCTATGAGAGCAGACCACATATGAAAGATATGATCCAGTATGTTTATGAACGTTTTGGCAGTGTAGATGTAGTTGTAAATGCAAAGGGCGGACATATTCGTTATGATTTTGATCACACAGATAAAACTATCTGGAGACATTCCATGGAGGTTGTTGAATCTGCATTTGTAAATGCAAAACATGCGATGCCGTATCTGCTTCAGAGTAAAGCCCCAAGAATTATCAATATTACTACGTGTGACGCAAGAAACGGTGGATATTTCCTAGATCCATCTTTTGCAGCTGCCCGCGGAGGATTGGAAGCATTAACCTATGAAATGGCAAAAGAACTTGGACCAAGAGGAATTACATCAAACTGTATCCTGATTAGTCATTGTGAAGAAGATGTACCTGAAGAAGATATTCTGACAGAAGCACAGCGCAGGGAACTTCTTTCTAAGACCCCTGTAGGACGTCTCATGGTACCGCAGGATGTAGTCGGTGCATTTTGCTTTCTCGCAAGTGAGGAAGCAGGTTTTGTGAATGGTGCAAGAATTGATGTGAATGGCGGCATGATCGTTGGATAAGAAAGAAGGGAGGATTTGCTCATGGAAATAATAAGAAACGATGGAATGCCTTATTATAAGGTTCCGGAACTTACGAAAGAAGAGCTGGCAATGCCAGTGTCCAGATTTTATACAGACTATAAATTGTATCCTCCAAATCCTCTGCAGCAGCAGATTCTGGATGCAGGACCTATGGCAATCGAAGAGGCAATCCCGATTGAAAAATGGCTTGATCATCTTCAGGTAACAGGATATCCAAAGGTTTGTTATGGATATACCATGATGCCGGAAGGATATGGATTCTACATCGAATATTCTGTATCTCCGGTTACCTGGCAGGGAAAGTGGAGAAGATGGTACGGAAAGTGGTACAATCAGCAATCAAGAAGTATGGTCGATGGACAGGGAAATCTGAGATATAAAATCTGGAATCCACTGGATCACTGGGATCACAGATTTGTGAATGGTGAAAATGATAAAGATGGCGTGTGGTCTTTGGAGACATTGGATCTGGGAGAAACAGGAGATCCAAGTAAAGGAATCCCAGCGATCTCGCACAATATTGATCTGAGAGAGTATGGATTATCAGAAGAACGTTATCAGGAACTTCTGGATGCAGACTGCAGGGCAGACGCCTGCTGGGAGGAATTTCCAGGACATCCGGGACATCATCTGGTACTTCGGTTTAGTCGTCCTTGTCCACTTGGAGGTCGTGAAAGCATCAATTGTGAGTGGATGGGATTCTATGCAAAAGATGGAAAAATTATCCGTGATGAAGAAACACCAGTGGATAATGTTTATCTGAAAAATGTATTGACTCATAATACGATCGAACGCCAGCATCTGTATGATGTGCTGCCGGATCTGTATGAAGCATATAAAGATTTGCCGATTGATGAAGATTAAGTAGGGTTGCGAGAGTGCAAAGCCCGACGCAATCCGTGGAATCATAAAATACTTAAGTTGATAAAGGAGCCGATAGTATGGGAGCATATAAGACATCTTATGTAAGTGTTTCAAACCGATCACCCGGAGTTCTCTATGAACCAGTTCAGGAGAATGGGAAACAGAGAATCGCGATACTCGTTATGCACTCGGATGAAGATTATCTTGACTGGTCAACCGGTCCGGAACTTGCATCCAGAGGATATACAGTGCTGAACGCGAATGTGATGAATAAAGAAGGCATCATATTTAGTCAGATTGAAAAAA
>JAKSRN010000004.1 GCA_024403585.1 Lachnospiraceae bacterium
CATCTGTACCGGCGACGACATCCCTGACGGGAGCAGTGTATTCACCGTGGCAGGTGTCGCACTCCCATAGATACCAAAGCCCCAACGTTGGGAGGAGCGTATCAGCGTCTCTTTCATTTTTGAGACTGAACCGTTTGGCGATATCTGGGAAGAGAGCTTTTAAGGAATTGACGCCGGGGACTGCTTTCGATCCCGTGCATACAGGGCATTTCCCATAACCTATGGACCGCAGGGCAAAGGATGCATCCCACCGGTGGTCACAAACGGGGCAGTGCCATCTGACAACTGTTTTACACCATTCTGCAACGGTGTATGGATCGACAGGGTTCTGTCCGTCATAATCGCTCATCGCTTCAGGATGGAGGTCTGCAAAACTCTCACCTTCCCTTACCATTGTGTTGGAGCAGTAAGGGCATCCGTGTGAGGAGGTGGCATAGCCCAGGACCATGTTGTTCAGATAGTTCTCGAAGGACTCTCCGCACTGCAGGCAGTTCCAGTGGTATTTTGTATGGAAATAAGCTTCTCCGCCCCTTATGGAATCAAGAGGGACAGAATTAAGGCTGTCGTCATACATCCGCGCAAGGAGGGGGTACTGCTCGGAATACGGAACGGACCGGAAGGTCCTGTTGCTGCAGACGGGACAATCGACCAGTATATACCTGCCGTCTTTTTTTCGTAGCCTGTCGGAAACAGCAGAGTCCCACTCATGACCGCATTTCTGGCAGGCAAAGTGTGCCTCGACAGTTGAGCTTGGGGTAAGAGAGTATATGTCTATACCTCTGCCTTCGTTCGTCTTGAAGTCATATATGGATGCGATCTCAGGACATAGCGTCAGCAGATCATTTTTTCCGGGATAGACGGCCCACTGTATGCCGTCACAGTACGGACAGTCGTAAGCTGCTTTGTAGTAGGTTTTTACCGGATCTGTCCAGCAGAAACCGCAATCAGGACACAGCCAGGAGACGGGTTCCGTATTGTTTGCAGATGTCGTAGCCATATCGGTGTCTTTGTTCCTTTCGTGGTCCCAGTGGCGGACAAGTTTGGGGACAGAAGCCACAGATCTGATGTGGTTCATCGGATCGAGATAGCATTTCTGACAGCCTGTGAATGAGTAGGAGCCTCGCTTTCCCTTTATCCGCTGCGATATGGGTGAACGCCATGTATTCCCGCAGTCCGGGCATTTCCAGCCGATGGAAGTCCTGCTGTCCCGTATCCCGATCGTATAGATGTCGGTCCCGTCATTTGCATCCGGGTCATAGTACTGCTCCGATTCCGGAACGAGCGTAAAGAGGTCGTTGACGCCTCTCCGGATAACGAGGTTCAGCTCGCAGCAGGCACATTTCCCGGTGCCTCTGGACTGACTGCGGATGCTGACGGTCCAGTCATATCCACAGCTCCTGCAGATGAAATGTGCAGGTTCTTCAGAATTCGACGGGGTACTGAAAGGATCAGCCGTGTTCTTATCGTCCCAGAACCGGAAGATGGCTTCTGCATCTGAACAGGCAGGCACATCCTCTTTTTTTCGTCTGGTGGTGTTATAATGCGGACAGCCGGCGGCGGTATACCCGCCGGCCCCGTCTTTTCTGACCTGGGAACGTATGGAGGCTGTCCATTTCCGTCCGCATTCACAGCAGAAGTAATTGACCCGCATAGAGGAATCGGTTCCCTGCGTGGCAATGGCGCCAAAGTCGTTGTTATCGTCCAGCAGGGCAGACAGTCCGCTTACGACAGTCAGGACGTCATTGACACCCGGCATGATCGCTTTGTTTGCCTCATGACAGGGGCACAGACCGCTCCCTTTATACCTGGATTTCGGAGACACCTCCCATCTGTATCCACAGACCGGGCATCTCCATGACCTTGCCTCCGTCAGGTTTGCAGATACGTCTTCCGGGTTTTCGGTGTTGCGTTCAGAATCCCACATTTTCAGCATATGCGGGATATCACTTACTTTCAGACCGGTACGTGATCTTGGTCTTATTTCCTTTGGTACACTCATATGATAGTCCTTTCGTCTTCAGCCGGGACTTAGTCAAGAGAGAAGAGCCCCTGTATGATGTTGCTTCCCGATCTGGTCTCCGGACGGGGAGCAGGTTCTTTTCTGATCGCCGTGTCCGGTGTGATCAGTTCAGAGTCAAGAGCGCTGGCCAGTATGATCTGCTTTGTTTTCCGGACAGAGCCTTCTTTGGCAAGAAGCTCACTGGCGATCTCCGGGTATACATATGTTTTTACGATGCTCTTATAGGCCTTCAGCCCTGAGGCGAGCTCCTTGTTCTGCTTCCGGAGTTCCAGTATCTCCTGTTCCAGTCCGGAAACTTTCTCCTCCAGGCCCCGCACGGTCTTTTCTGCACTTTTATATTTCGACATCAGAAGATTGTAGCGGTCAAATGACTGTGTGGCGGAATCAGCGATCCGTTTGTAATACATGTCCCTTTCAGTGAGGGCTCTTATCAGGGATTCACGTGAACGGTGTGTATCCACAAAACGGGCAGCATCCAGTGTCTTATAGGATGCAGTCGTAATGAAATCATCGTTGCGGACGGTCTGTTTCAGATGTTCGATATATTCCATGGCTGCAGGCGTGCGCCGCAGAGTGGTAGCCGGATAATCCGGATAACCGTGACGGTTGATGTATCTGGTTATTTCAGCTGCCTTCAGTTTTTTGATATTTCCTTTGCACTCCAGATCAAAGTATTCTTTTATAAGGTCCAAAAGGACCTGATCCGGTATCAGTTTTGGTCTGCCCATCAGATTCCCTCCATTTCCTTTGTGAGCTTCTCCCTCAGATACGCTTTATAAGAGTAGCTGCTGGTGTTGAGCCGCATGATCGCCTCCTGGATGTTCTCCATGTTCCCTTTCTCTTCCATCAGGGCACGTACGGCAAGATACAGTTCCTTTCCGTCTTCCTCGATACGGCGTTTGTAGATATCATCTTTGGAAAAACCGGATCCGTCCCCGCTGTGGAACGGACAGACGGGACAGTATCCGATCTCGCCATCCGGTCCCAGGGCATTGATGCAGTCCGAATAAGACCGGTCCCGGTATCCGTCGGAAGAACATCCGCTCCCGTCAGATAACGCTGCCACAGAGACTGCAGGAGGCGTTTTGGTGTATCGTGAAAGACGGTATTCCCTGTCACTGCCTATAAGCTTTCTGTACTGCCTGTAGGTCTGGCACTCGATCAAAGATGACACATTTGAATAGTAATGGCTTGCCATCTCAATGTTGCTGTGCCCGCCCAGCAGCATGGCCGTGACGGGCGTTGCGCCTTCCTGCATGAGGTTGATGAATGCATGATGCCTTGCATCACCAAGATGGATATACCGGATCTCTTTGGCTGCATGATCTGCATCTCCGCCGTCATACAGGACTTTATAACCGTATGTCCCGCTCACCACATCCCTGTAGAAATAACGGAGGATGGTGTTCATGTTCGTATAAGTGAGAAAACGGCTGGTCTTATGTTTCTTCTGTCCCCATTTGCTGTAATGAGGATCTGTGACAAACAACGTATCGATATCCGTCCGCTCGTATTTCTCCGTTTCCCGGATATATTCCTCAAACAGTTTTCCCAGTCTGTCGGGGATCGTGAGAGGCTGTGACAGATATGCATCGCAGATATTGTAAGCACGCTCATTGCCGGCACCGCCTTTCAGCAGGTTCCTGCGGATCTTAAGACGGTACCTGCCGTCTGCTCCGATGGAAAGGCAGTCTCTTTCCGTAAGAAGGAACTCCCTTGGACGGACAGGGATGACTGCAGTGAGGTTCCACCAGAGATACAGAGGGTAATAGAAGAATCTTTCGCCGTTCGGAAGATCCCTTTTCCAGTAATCGCTGAGAATATCGTTGAATTCGAAATAAGAATCGAAATCGGCAAGCTCCCTCTGATTGAACCACTTTCCGGAATCGGAATTGATGTCCGCATATGCTTCCAGTGCACCTGTCAGCCTGTCCATCTGCTCCTCATTGTCCTCATTTACAAGGAGAATGAGAAAATCGGAAAGCCGGTTCACGGAGTAGAGGCGCAGATCCGCATCTTCCCCGCATACAGACTCAGGGTCCAGGTCCAGAAGATGACGGATATCAAGCAGTGTGTTCTCCATTCCCTGGAGGACCTTCTGGCCGAACAGTGAGATGATATACGCTTTTGTCCGGATGACGAATTCATCGAAGGACAAGCCGAACAGCCTGCCGTATCTCGCATATGAGAAACGGCTGAACGTGAAATACAGACCGACATTGGAATACAGGTCCGTCGTCTGCCAGACGTCATCATCAAAAGAACAGCCGTCTTTGATCACTCCTTCGGACTGCAGGGCCAGAAACCTGTCCCGGGCATATCTGAGTGAAAATTCATCAAGCCCGGTACAGTTCATGACTGAAGTAAAAAGTTTCTCTGACAGTAGTACTCCCATTATGTGTTCTCCTTTATCAGGGATTCGTATTCCCGGAACAGTTCATCCCCGTATTCTTCTTTTATGACCATCAGCATCTCGTCCAGTTTTGGGGCGATCACAGTCTGGATGATCGTTTTATATTTTGCTTTCTCCATCGGTTCCGTTACTGCAAGGTACAGGTTTTTGGTCCTGTTGTATTCCCTGATGAGCAGGAACAGAGTGGAGCGGGTGCTTATTTCATATCTGCAGGCGACACAGCTGCGCAGTCCTTTTTCAGGGCACTTCCTGCCGAGGGCTGTCATCAGGCACAGACAGTCATGCTGTTTGGATACGGCTCCGCCGGAACCGATACGGTGCAGAACCGTCAGTATATCGGTCTCATCCGTGATGACGGCCTGAAGCGTATTCCGGGCGGCATCCCGTCCCAGACTGACCGTGCTGACGACAGCCTCGATCTCTTTGGGACTCAGATCTACTGCCTGTATAACGCTGGTCTGTTCAGACGGGGTAAGGTCCTCAAACTGTCTGCCGAACATCATCTTCAGCAGCATGGATGACATAAAGGAGAAGACACCCCTCTGGAGCAGCTCAAAGGCTACCATTTCGGGGTTCATGCCCCCAAGTTTAGCGTCCTTGAGGTATTCAAAGGTGGTGGCCGCAAACCTGCCGTATGAGCCTTTGTGGCTTCTTGCAATGGCTGCGAGAATGTATCCCTTTACACGGAAACCGCTTTCATCGCAGGATGATTCGTCGGTGACCATACAGATATCCTGCAGAAAAGATTTTGTTGCTGATCTGGACCGGAAATCATTATAAAGGAACAGCTCCCCGATCTCTTCGCCCATGTATCTGCTGATCTCCTGATATGTACTGATCTTTCGGACGACCGGCGCATCAGGTGTTCCGGCAATGTCCCTGTGAGCCTGTGCCAGGGCGAACAGCTTTCCCATCATGGATTCGCAGTTCACGGGGATGTCAAACAGGATAGGGGTGACCCCGCCTGTCCCTTCCGTCTTGTTCGGGGTAAGTGGGAGCCAGCTCATCCTTTTTGTTATGGACAGCAGGACCTTGCGGGCATCATTATCTGTGAACGTGCCGTTCTTTATCCGTTCAAGGACTTCTTCTGCCGGATAGGGGAGCACCGGATGGTAGATGCGCTCCAGGTCCGGTAACCGCAGGGGCCGTATAACGTGTAATGCCAGATAGAGCCAGGTGTCCGTATAGTTCTTTGAACACGCAGCCTTTTCAAACATATCGTTATCCTGTATGTATTCTTCGGCAAAGAGGTAATATACCAGCTGGATATACTCGTCAAAACAGTATGCCCCGTTCTGAGAATCCATGGTATAGCGTCTGCCAAGGGTATAATCCTTAAAATATGCCGTCCTGGTCTTTGAACGCATGTAGGCAAGGAAGAATGTGAGCATATCTCCGTGAGCCTTTGTGAGGTCGAATGACGCGTGGGTCAGGAGACTGCTTATCTCAGGATCCGTGTAAAGGAACAGCTCTTTTTCCAGCCTGTAGAGCAGGAAATCAGTCAGATAATATCTTACAGTGTCCTCGGTCCCTGTTTTGGAGATAAAGTCACGCAGGCGCATGTCTGTTTTCGGAAATGCCCTGCCGAACCGGACATACATCTCATCCGGGCTCCCCTGAAGAAAGAGTTCCAGTTTTGATCTGAACAGTTTTTCCTGTTCTTCCGTGAGGAGGACCGCCCCGTTTTTCCTACAGAGCGTTTCCCCGAACCAGGCGTTGTCCACAAAAAAAGTGATGATGGTCCCGGACGGCTTATCTGTTTCCAGACTGCCGATAAATTCTCTAAGGTCTCTCATTGTTTTTTTTCCTCGCTGCCCACATGACATAGTTGAAAGTTTCGTTTGTCACCCGGGAATACTCCTTCTCCAGTTCTCCTTTTGCATTGATGTAAGAAAGGGCACTCTCCGGAGAGGTATCGCCCCTGTAATCCATCAGCACTCCCGGCTCGTTTATTCCAGAGAGCACAAGCTGGCAGGTATACCAGTGGCGGAATACATGCGGAGAGAGAGAGTTCTCCATGAGAGTCTGTCCGTAAAGGACGAGCTCTTCATCGCCGCTGTTCAGGTAGATGGGGATCATTTCGCCGCTGATGATGGAACGGAACCTGCTGTAATAGTTGTTATAGGTAATTGCACGCCCCTGCTTGTTGACGGAAAAGGCTCCGTATTCAGCCTCGTATGGGCGTCCTTCCATATATTTCATATACAGATCATATGTCTCCCTGAATGCCTTTAAAAAGATGTCAGGGACCTTTGCCGTACGTTCCTTCTTTATGCTGCCGACATGCAATAGATCGCTGCGGAGGTTCAGTTCTTCCCGGAGGTCGATCGTCACGCCGGCGAGCCTTCCCATGGACTCCTTCATCATAATGCCGGGACCGAGCGGTGAATCCATGCGCCGCACGTTACAGGCTTCGGAGGGACGCAGGCCGGCAAATGCCTGGAGTGCTACGAGCCCGAGCAGGTCGGTATGGTTCTCTGCAATATGGTCGAGCAGGAGAGAGAATGCCTTGTTCGGCATATCCCGGTAGATAGGCGCCTTCACGTTTTCAATATATTCCACATTGAAAACAGGGACTTTCTTTTCATAAGCTCTTCCTTGTTTGTTCCTTGCGGGACGTCTGGTATACAGGTCGTCCGGCTTTATCCTGCAGCCTGATCTTTTGTCGTTAGCCAGGTTGATATAAAAGTCCCGTATGACATCAACACATCTCTTTACGGTCTCTCTGCTCCTACGGACGTATTCATCGTCATCCGGAAGTTCATGCATGCCGTATGCGTTGAGAAAGTCATTTCCAATATCGACTGTCAGATCCGAAAGAGAGGAGATCCCTTTTGTGAAGAAAGCATAATTCAGGAATTTGCAGACGAAGACCGGCCTGTTGTTTGTGTTTTCATTGAATTTTTTGACTTTCCTGTCAGGATTTGCTACATACCGGTGGAAATTTGTGAACTGCAGTGTTCCGTCTGTTCTGGACAGGGCGATAAACTTCTTTATCGCAAGCTGATTGTTCCCGTAAACCAGGTTGTGGTTGTAAACGGTGAATTTTTCTTTTTTCTGCATCTGTACCTCTCTGTATATTTATTTTCATAGATGGTACTGTACGCTTGCACTTCGGACGGGGATATGGTATAAAATAGATGTACCTGCAATGCCCTGGTGCAAAAAGGGTACAGTTAATAAAGCATAGGCGGTTCAGAGGTTTCAAGTCGTTGCCGTCTATACAAGCTGCATTAAAAAACTGATGTGTGCCACCACATCGGTTTTTTGTTTTATACTGATGTTTTCCGTTTGGCGAAGCATAAGGTCAGTCCTTTGCTTCTGTTCCATCATCCAGCTCATCCAGGATGCTTCTGATCATGTCCTGACAGGAGTGTTTGTAAGCTGTCGATAAGCTCACTCCGGCTTCTTCCGCTACACGTCTTACGGATAACGGTTCATCGTTCTTCAGATACCTGCAGACCAGGCGCCTGGACGCAGCACGGAGTTTCCTGTCGGTCAGTTCGTAATTCAGACGCATGTAAAAAGCGCTTCTCACGCGGCATCCCTCCTTTGTGTATGATGTTCTTTGATTATAACGCATTATTTAAAATCGAACAAGTGTTCTTGTTAACATATTCAAAAAATGGTGGTGCTGATTGAAAAGATGGTGGTGGAACCGTATAATACGGATATAGGTAATGTTACAGGGTCAAAAATGAGTCCATGAGACCGGAAATGAGGAAACAAAGTGCAGCTGGAAAACATAGAAATCGAATTCATTGAAGGATCGGAAAAACAGGATTCCCGGATAGCTGAGATCCACTATATCGACGCAGTGAATCTTGAAACACTGGGAGAATGTCCGGAATGCCGGTATCCTATGGTGCCGAAGACAAAGAACTACCGGCCGATCTTTCATTACTGTGAAGGACCCGACGGGGTAAAGAGGATCTACAATATCAATCTCTGCAGCCAGAGATATGAATGCACGAACCCGGAGACCGTTCATTCTGTCACGGCGGGCATGCTCAAACACAAATCACCGTTTTCAGCAGAGTTCAAAAAATATGTTATAGAACTTTTCCTGGAGAATGCGAAGTGTTCCTACAACGGTATGGCAAAAAGACTCGGGCTGTCACAGCCGGCAGTAAGCCAGCTGGTAAAGGACTTCGCAAGAGGTCTGAATATCCAGTTCGACCTTAAAAGATCTTTTATGAAATACTACTTCCATGGGTTCCATTATATGGGACGATACCGTTACTACCTGACCGGATTCGATTTTGGGTCCCAGCCCGAGCTTATCGCTTTTTTTGGCTTTGAGGATGCATGGGACGAGATCGAAGCTTATATTGGCAGGTGCTGGGATATTAACAAGAGATATTATGAAATATATACGGATGATGACAAACGGCTCCAGATCACGATCAGACAGATCATTGGAAATAAATCCTTTTCGGTCAGCCGGTATGTTCATGACAAAAGGATCAGTTCTTTTCTTCAAAAATATGAAGGAACGGCTTATTCCGGCCTTTTGGAAAACGAGATAGAAAAGTTCCGGAAAATGCTTCTTGATGGTTCCTCTGAAAAAAATATCCAGGAATGGTTTGATTCATTTGGCGTAAAAGAAAAAAATATCAGATCCGCTCTGGAGGAGTTCCGTGCGGAATTGGGGTCAAGCGGTTTTTATACATTTGAATACAGCGGGATGACAGATCATACAGAGTTTGACCGGAAAATCGATTTTTACAAGGCGCAGAAGCTTCCGTTTGATATCATGGTGGTTAAGATGATGTATTCACAGCACGACCGCTCTATTTTCGGAGAAGAGACATCCGAAAAGGATACTGACGATTTTGAATGGCTTCTGTTGCCGGAAGAAAAGATCGCCAAATTCTCTATATAGAAACACGAAAAGTATTTCGGAATATGATAGATTAAGTTCAGTGATTTACATTACATTATTATAGAGGTAATGGTTCAGTTTACAATTCTTTTGGTGACAAACACCCCGATATTTCAGCATGACTCTTTTACAATTTTATAGGGGAAAGGAAAGTGCTGTCACACCGCCGATAAGCCGGTAGTGTGACAGCACTATTTTATATAAAAAAAGAAAGCACCACCATGTGTGCTTTCCTGATTGCGCTATTATTCCCCGGTTTTTGCCGGATCCTCTTCCATATGGTCCAAAGCATACTCACAAGCCTGCTGGACAAACGATGAAAATGATACATCTGTTCCTTCGATTGCTGTGTTGATCCGGTCGATCAGTTCAACACCGAACCGTATTGTTTTGTTTTCAGACTCTTTCCTATCCTTTTTGATCTTAAATGTCATACGTAGGTGTGTACCTCCCGTCGGATAAATTGTAATACAGATATCTTGTAAAAATATGCAATGCATTAGAACTGCATAATTGCAGTGCCTATACCATTGCATTTGTGCAGTGTAAGGTTTAGTATTAGGTATGTACTACGAAAGGGGTGACAGAATGAATCACAAAAAAGTTTACGCATTAACCTTATTGACTGTTATGGGAATATCGCTGACCGGGTGCACAGGATGCAGCAGCAAAAAGGTTACGGATACGGCTGTTTCTTCATCAGCTGCTGAGGATATTGAAAATACTGAAAAAGAAGATCAGGCAGCTGATACTGGCCGTTCTGATACAAAAGAAGAGAAAGCCGGGCTGGACGCAGGAGATAAGGACCAGACTGGCGGTGCAGACCAGAAAGATCCCGTGAAAAAGGAGAATGGAGCCGCAAAACAATCTGTTAAAACTGACGAGAAAAACGATGAGCAGAAAAAAACAGACGGAAGCGCTGCAGGCAAAGCGGATTCAAGCAAAAACGATGATGCGTCAAAACCTGTGTCTAACGTGGAAAACAGTACCGCAGATAAAACAGCGGGTCCTGCAGGCGGAAGTTCCAGCAAACCTTCTTCATCTGCCGGATCTTCGTCAGCAGGAACTACAGAGGCAAAACCTTCTGCCCCGGCTGTTTCGCCATCACAGCCAAAGCCGTCTGCTCCGACTGTGGCACCTTCAAAGCCTGCAGAACCGGCAAAGCCTGTCCACACGCACAGCTGGACACAGCAGACAACTACCGTCCATCATGCGGCCGAGACGACTACAGTATGGGTCGTTGACCAGCCGGCATATGATGAGCCTGTATATGAAGATGTTCCGGTATATGAGTCTGTAGACAGGGGGAGATGCTGTTGTGGGGCTGTTTTTGCTTTGTATGAAGAGTGGATTGATCATATGAGCTTCTATGTTGATAACGAAGATTATTCTCACGGTTCATACAGCGTATTCTGGGAAAATGTGCAGACCGGAACAGACCGTGTACAGACAGGGACCGTCCATCATGATGAAGTTGGGCATTCAGAAACAAAGATCGTTAAAGCGGCATACGATGAAACAGTTGTGACCGGGTACAAATGTACCGGCTGTGGCGCAACAAAATAAAAGCGTGGAAAAACAGAACGTTCTTCTGCAGCTAAACAGCAGGATCCCCGCTTCAAACGCAAAAGTGCTGGCGGAAGGAGGCACAAAAGCAGATCACTGGAGCTGCTTGTCTGATCAGAACCTGGGGGATTCTTTCAATTTTTTATTGATGGATAATCTCTTGCGTGTCAGAAGTGTTGTGTTATAATGCTGATGTTAAATATACAAAACTGTAACGATTGGGGATATCTTTATTGTACGTATGTTCTGTTTATATAAAATGTACAATACTCCATATGCCCAATAAATACAAAGGAATAAGGTTGTTCATAAAAGGCTTAAAAAAAATTAGTTATACACCGCCGATAAGGTAGTGTGACAGCACTATTTTATTTAAAAAAAGAAAGCACCACCATGTGTGCTTTCCTGATTGCGCTATCATTCCCCGGTTTTTGCCGGATCCTCTTCCATATGGTCCAAAGCATACTCACAAGCCTGCTGGACAAACGATGAAAATGATACATCTGTTCCTTCGATTGCTGTGTTGATCCGGTCGATCAGTTCAACACCGAACCGTATTGTTTTGTTTTCAGACTCTTTCCTATCCTTTTTGATCTTAAATGTCATACGTAGGTGTGTACCTCCTGTCGGATAAATTGTAATACAGATATATTGTAAAAGTATGCAATGCATTAGAATTACATAATTGCAGTATCTATACCATTGCATATATGCAGTGTAAGGTATAGTATTAGGTATGTATTACGAAAGGGGTGACAGAAGGAATCACAAAAAAGTTTACGCATTAACCTTATTGACTGTTATGGGAATATCGTTGACCGGCTGCACAGGATGCAGCAGCAAAAAGGTTACGGACACGCCATAAGTCATAGAAACTCTGTTTCTATGGGTACTGCCCGTGTGGCAGCTTAGAAAACACATCCGACATCAGTCGGTTGTGTGGAGTTCATAAAAGGCTTAAAAAAAATTAGTTATCCTGCGAACGAGTGAAACCCGCACATTGGGTTTCGTCTCGTCTGCAGAAAAGAAAGGGGATTATTATGTTTTATAAGAAGATCATGCCAGTTCTTCTTTCCGGAACGATGTTTTTTTCTGCACTTCCCTGTGAATCTGTTTTTGCCGACGCGGCAGCTGAAGTTGACACTCCGGCAGAGGATGAAACTTCGGTAGAAATGTATAGTTCAGAAGAGGACGATACTGTAGCAGAGGCAATGGAGACTTCGGAGACACAGAGATCGTGTAAACATGAAGGCTACGAAACCTACCGCAAAGGAATGTATCCGATCCTTGAAAGATTCGGACTTTCTGAATCAGATGCTGATGACTTTGCGTCAGTCAGGAAAACGTTTGCTGTTATCGGAAAAATAAA
The DNA here is from genome assembly GCA_024403585.1 of Lachnospiraceae bacterium. Taxonomy (GTDB): domain Bacteria; phylum Bacillota; class Clostridia; order Lachnospirales; family Lachnospiraceae; genus JAKSRN01. The sequence continues at coordinate 12,254 of JAKSRN010000004.1, forward strand.
CGATATCCGAACCGGGAAGGGTCTGGATGAATTAAAGATCAGTTTTGCAGCTACCGCTCAGGCAGAAAAAGAAGTGTCCGTGGACAGGATTAACATGGACACTGTGTGTTCTGCAGATGCTTCTGCATTGGGGGTTGCTTATGACAAGGGCTATTCGGTTGTTGTACTGGATGATGTGGAGAGCGAAGATATCCTTATGTCTGAAAAAGAATATGAGGAGTATATCGTCGAATATATTGATACACTCGTATCAGTATCCGACAGCACGGAATTATATTCCGGAGATATTGCCTGTGCAGATTGTGGCAAGAACATGGAAGCCGGAGTGGATATAGACATCTCGGTTGTGTTTGATGAGCCTGATCATTCTGCAGATTCGTCTGAGCAGGAAACCGTTGTCTCAAAAGGGAATGCGGATGAAACAGAGTCTGATGAACAGGCATCCAAGGAAGAAAAACAGGATGTGATCACTATCTCTGGTTCAAAAGGTGTGAGAACCATCACACTTTCTGATCCTTCAAAAGAATATACTGACTTGCGGTTTGCTGTTTGGAGCGAGGAAAACGGACAAGATGATTGCACCTGGCACGCATTACAAAAACAGTCTGATGGAAGCTGGAAAGCGGATTTTTATGCGGATTCGCTAAAACACAGTGGTACTGCCATCTTTCATTTTTATACAGAAAAAGCAACGTTTATCGGTGCTGCACAAGACATTTTTGCTGACGATGAAGTGGTTGCCGAAACGGTAACCGTGACAGGTACAGGTTCAAAAAGAAACGTGAGTATCAGAACATCCGGAACATATTCTTCCATGCGTGTTGCTGTATGGAGCTCTGAAGGTGGACAGGACGATCTGAAATGGTATGCAATGACAAAACAGTCAGATGGTACATGGAAAGTGAGCGTCGATCTTCATTCTCTGAAACATGGAGGAACTGCAAATTTCCATGTGTATGGAACCGCAAAAAGCTCTGTTTTGGTAAATACAGCATCGGCCGAATTTTCAGATTACGATGTATTGGGATATAGCATTTCCACAGAAAAGAATGGTTCAAAAGAACATGTGGAAGTAAAGACTGCTGCTTCATACAAAAATATGAAAGCTGCTGTATGGAGTGCAACCGGCGGGCAGGATGACCTGAAGTGGTATACGCTGACAAAACAGTCTGACGGAACATGGGTCTTTGATCTTCCATATTCTGATCTGAAACATGACGGAAAAGTTTACATCCATGTATATACAGGAACATCCACTTTTGTAGGAGGAAAAACCATATCCGTAAAAAAAGAAGTTCCCAAGCTTGAAACTGTAAGTGTTTCAGATACAGGCGAAAAAAGGGCAGTGTCCGTAACAACGAACGATGTTGACTGTGACAGTATGCGTATCGCTGTATGGAGTTCTGAAGGTGGTCAGGATGATTTGAAATGGTATACCATGCAGCGTCTCGCAACAGAACACTATTCCTGGGACGGAACAATCCCTGTTGCTAATATAAAGCATAGTGGCACTGTGATGCTCCATGTATATGTAAACGGCAATACTTTTATTGGCTCGTCTACATTCGCACTCAAAGAGGAAGATATGGTCCGCGACAGGGTGGAGATATCTGAAAAAGGAGGAATGAGAACGATCACTGTCACTCCTGTTAATTCATACAGTGGAATGTCTGTGGCAGTATGGAGTCACGAAGGCGGACAGGATGACCTCAAATGGATTGATCTGAAAAAGCAGTCCGATGGGACTTGGTCTGTAACATTTTATCCGGGCTGGCTAAAACACAGCGGAGAATGTATTGCGCACGTATATGCCAGTGGATCTAAATTCATCAAAGCTTTGGAGATTACTGTTGACGAGAATGAGATCAGGAACAGCTGGGTAACTGTTACGGGAACCGGTATGACAAGAAAAATAACTGCTTTTTCTTCGAAAAGCAACACGAATGTGCGTGTTGCCGTATGGAGTCATGAAGGCGGACAGGATGATCTCAAGTGGACTACAATGAAAAAGAATTCTGATGGCACCTGGTCGACCACCATCAGTACAGCCGATCTTAAGCATTACGGAGAGTGTTTCGCGCATGTATATGCAGGTTCCTCTACACTTGTAGGTACTGCCGAATTTGAGATTGCCCGGAATGAAATGCCAAAGAATGCCTTTTCTGTAAATGGAACCGGCGCATACAAAACTTTTACATTGAACAATACGTCCTCTTCTTTCAATAGTGTAAAAGTGGCCGTATGGAGTATGACAGCGGGACAGGATGATCTGACATGGAAGGACCTGAAAAAAGGAACCGATGGGGTATGGTCTTTACAGTATCCGGTATCTTCCCTTAAACATAGCGGAACCTGTTATGCCCACGTTTATGCAGATGATGTGCTTGTTGCTGCCAAAACGTTTAACGTAAGTGACGCTGATTATTTTAAGGGACTTCTTACCTATAAACAGCCATATGACCCGTTCGGTAAAGGGTATAATATAGACTTTGTCCGCTGTGCGATCAATATCGCCTATAATAACTCGATCGGATACGGACATACCTGGCCGGCAACGATCAGCTGTGCAGGTCTTGTAGGTCTGTCGCTCACCTATTGCGGTTATGGTGATTTTATCAAGAATGATCCTCTTCACTGGGGATACATTGATCTTGGACCTGAATATGAAGCAGAGCTGATCAATAAAGTTGGCTGCCAGGTATTACAGGGACCATGGAACCGATCCAATTACACACAGCTTCTGCCGGGTGATATTGTATATTACTACTATAATAACAGCTACAATCATGCGGGAATCTATATCGGCAACGGTTATCTCGTTGAGGCGCGAGGCGCTGCCGGTGCGACTGATCGCGATGACAGTGGTGCAGAAGTTGGTGTGTATTACTGGCCAAACGATGGAATCCAATTTCAGAAAGTATTTCGGATTCCTGCAAGTAAGCTCCATTATGTTTCGTGACCTTATAGAAGAATAGAGTTTTGTACTAGTATCAAACCGGTGCATCAATGATCAGGCATATGTGATGAAATCATTGATGCACCGTTCCTTTTTTACCGGAACATGGATAAAAACGGATAAAAATATATTTCTGTTCAGCTTTTGGTTGTGAATTATGATATAATGCTGTCGGCAAATAAAACGGTGGAGGTATATACAAATGCGTTTAGATAAATATCTTAAGGTATCCCGACTGATCAAAAGACGAACTGTGGCGAATGAGGCTTGTGATGCAGGGCGTGTTATGATCAACGGCAAGGTTGCCAAGGCTTCCCAGACAGTTAAAGAGGGTGATGTGATTGAGATTGGTTTTGGCAATAAATCTGTTAAGGCAGAGGTTCTCACGATCAAAGAGACTGTTAAAAAGGAAGAAGCTTCTGAGATGTTTAAATATCTGTGAAAGAGCTTATCATGAATAATTCCTTGCTTATAGGAAGTATTGTGTTATAATGCTAATATTAATATAACTGATCAGCCGGATACGGGACAGTCTCGTATCCGGTTTTCGAGCATATAATTCTGAGTATATAATTCTGAGTATATGACTCTGATTGTATGATTTCGAGTATATGACACTGACAGGGACAGGTGAAGGAATGGCAGCAAAAAAAAGAAGAGCATTCGGATTTAAACAGAATAAGGCAATGCTGATCATTCTTAGCAGCGTACTGATCCTGATGGCAGCTCTGTTCATTCAGGAAAACCGGATGAGGAAAAAGATCGAGGCCAACCAAACAAGAATCCAGGAAGTGGAACTTCAGATTGAACAGGAAACACAGAGAACTCAGGATATTCAGGAACTGGAGCAGTATATGCAGAGCCCTGAATATATTGAAAAGGTTGCAAAAGACAAGCTGGGTCTGATTAAAGATGGTGAAACGATCTTTAAAGAGCAGAAATAACCTGGGCAGATATTTCCCGCAGGCAGGTGAAGTTATTCATCCGGTCTGCGGTTTTTTGCGCGAGTAACGATGAAGAGGCATCATGCTGGCATGAATGCCTATGAGGAGTACCGCGTACAATTCCGGAATGCCGCTTGCAGCGGCTTCCGGTGATTGTGCGAGTAACGATGAAGAGGAGAACAGATTCAATGCTGTTGGAACAGACATGGAAGTATATAACTGAACATCAACTGATCCGCCGGGGAGACAAGATCCTGGTGGGAGTTTCCGGCGGTGCGGATTCTGTATGTCTTCTGCTCCTTTTGTGGGAACTGTCTGCCCAGCAGGGATTTTCTCTGCAGGCAGTACATGTCAACCATAAGCTGAGAGGGCAGGAAAGTGAGGATGACCAGGCTTTCGTGGAAGATTTCTGCAGGGAAAGAGAGATTCCCCTTGTCTGCTATTCCTGTCAGGTGGAAGCATTGGCAGAGAAGAGACAGATTGGCATCGAAGAGGCCGGAAGAGAAGCCAGAGCTCAGATTTTCAGACAGTGTCTGGAGGAAGGCGGAGCACAACGCGTGGCGTTGGCCCATCATAAAAATGATCAGGCAGAAACGGTTCTTTTCCGACTGGCAAGGGGAAGTTCGCTGACCGGTCTTTCCGGTATCCGGCCTTTGCAGGGCTTTGTGATCCACCCGCTGCTTTTTGCAGATAAGGATATGATTCTGCAGGAACTTTCTCTTCGTGGAGTAGAGTATCGGACAGACAGCAGCAACCTGACGGATCATTATACCAGAAACTGTATCCGGCATCAGGTACTCTCTGTGCTGGAGGAAAAAGTCAATGAGCAGAGTGTCACTCATATCGCAGAGCTGGCAGAGGATATCGCGGAAGCGGATGCTTATCTGAAAGAGATGGCAGAACCTCTTTGTGTGAGCTGCATAGAGGAGGATGAGGAGCGTCTTCTGATCCGGAAAGACCTGCTTCAGGCACCGGGGATCCTGCAGAGATATGTATTGATGGAAGGTCTCTCCAGGCTTTATATGGGTCGCAAAAATCTGGGAAGAGAGCAGATCCGGCAGTTGCAGGATCTTTTGAAGGGAAGAACAGGAAGAAAGTTTTCTCTGCCTGGCCAGATTCTTGCAGAGCAAGGCTATGAAGGTCTTCTTCTGTGGAAAAAGAAAGAGAGTAAAACAGAGGAGATTGAGACTGCAGGAGAGAAGGAAAGTCTTCAGGAGATTGCGGTTACGGGAGCCGGAGACTATCATCTGGGCAGATGGACATTCCGCTGCGAACTTCTTGCAGAGCTTCCGTCTGAAATACCTGAAAAAACATACACGAAATGGTTGGATTATGATAAAATAAACACGAATCTGGTGTTCAGAACCCGGAAACCGGGAGATTTCCTGGTGGTTACTGAAGACGGAGGACGAAAAAAACTGAAATCTTATCTTATTGACCGGAAGCTGCCGGCAAGGGAAAGGGGAAGCCTTCCGCTTCTTGCTTCCGGATCCAGAGTATTCTGGGTGGTGGGCCACCGGATCAGTAAGGATTGTATGATTACAGCTGAAACGAAACAGGTATTAAAAATAATTGCGTTGGAGGAGAATTATGAGTGAAAAAATCAGAGTGCTGATCAGTGAAGAAGACGTTCAGAAGAGAATTGAAGCATTAGGCGAGCAGATTTCAAAGGATTATGAAGGAAAAACCGTACATATCATCGGTATTCTGAAGGGCGGCGCTTACATGATGATCGACCTTTCCAAACGTATCAATGTACCGGTTACTCTTGACTTTATGTCTGTATCCAGCTATGGAAACGGAACAGTATCTAAGGGTATTGTTAAGATCGTGAAGGATCTGGATGAGCCTCTGGAGGGAAAAGATGTTCTGATCGTGGAGGATATCATTGATACAGGAAGAACTCTCCATCATCTGAAAGAGCTTCTGTATGCCAGAAAACCAGCCAGCATCCGTCTGTGTACACTGTTGGACAAACCCGATCGCCGCGTGGTGGATGATGTGAATGTAGATTATTGCGGATTCCGTATCCCGGATGAGTTTGTAGTTGGCTGCGGTCTTGATTACGCTCAGAAATATCGTAATCTTCCATACATCGGCGTGGTTGAGCTGAACGAAGATTAATAGGAACAAAGGAGAAGTTAGTAACTTGCAGAAAAAAAACAATAAGGGGTTGATTCTTTACGGCGCAGTAGTTGCTGTGCTGCTGATCATCATGTTTTTCTCTCAGAATATTTTCAATTCTGTAGAAAAAGTGAATCAGAAAGAATTCCATACTTTGGCTGAGCAGGGCAATATCATCAGTGCGGAGATCGTCCAGAGTACAGCTGTTCCAACCGGACAGATCCGGATTACGCTCAAGGATGGCACTGTCAAAAAACTCACTGTCAGTGATGTGAATCAGTATGAGACCTACTTAGAAAGCAAGGGAATTGCCTATATAGTAGGGGATGTGCCGACGACAGGAGTATTTGAAAATGTAATCCTTCCGGTACTTCTTTCCGTGATCCTCTTTATGCTGATCATGACCTTCATGACTCGCTCTTCCGGAGGCGGAGGCAGCAATTCCAAGATGATGAATTTTGGAAAGAGCAGGGCCCGCATGGCTGACCCTTCTGATAAGAAGGTTACCTTCAAGGATGTGGCAGGTCTGAAGGAGGAAAAAGAAGATCTGGAATCTGTTGTGGATTTCCTGAAGAATCCGGAGAAATATACAAAAGTCGGGGCGAGAATTCCGAAGGGTATGATCCTGGTGGGACCTCCGGGAACAGGTAAGACATTGCTGGCAAAGGCAGTGGCAGGAGAAGCAGGAGTTGCTTTCTTCTCCATCTCCGGATCAGATTTCGTGGAGATGTTTGTCGGTGTCGGTGCTTCCCGAGTAAGAGATCTTTTTCAGACAGCCAAAGAGAACAGCCCTTGTATCATATTTATTGATGAGATCGATGCGGTAGCCCGCCGGAGAGGAACCGGTATGGGCGGTGGACATGATGAGAGAGAGCAGACCCTCAACCAGCTGCTGGTAGAGATGGATGGTTTTGGTGTCAATGAAGGAATCATCGTTATGGCAGCCACAAACCGTGTGGATATTCTGGATCCTGCGATCCTGAGACCGGGCCGTTTTGACCGTAAGGTTATGGTCGGAAGACCGGATGTAAGAGGAAGAGAAGAAATCCTTTATGTGCATGCTAAGGACAAACCGCTTGCAGATGATGTAGATCTGAAACAGATCGCGCAGACGACAGCCGGATTCACCGGTGCAGAGCTGGAAAACCTGATGAATGAAGCTGCAATCCATGCGGCTAAGGAGGGAAGAGCATTCCTGCGTCAGGATGATATCAAGGAAGCATTTATCACGGTGGGGATCGGTACGGAGAAGAAGAGTCGGGTTGTTTCCGAGAAGGAGAAGCAGATCACTGCTTATCACGAGACCGGACATGCCATCCTCTTCCATGTGCTGCCGGATATGGAAGCTGTTTACACAGTATCCATCATTCCTACAGGACCTGGTGCTGCCGGTTATACCATGCCGCAGCCGGAGAATGACACCATGTTCAATACCAGAGGCAAGATGCTGCAGCACATCACCGTCTGCCTGGGCGGCCGTGTGGCAGAGGAGCTGGTATTCGATGATATTACCACAGGAGCTTCTCAGGATATTAAACAGGCAACCGCAACCGCCAGAGCCATGGTGACAAAATACGGAATGTCTGAAAAACTGGGACTGGTAGCTTACGGTGATGATTCAGATGAAGTATTCATCGGAAGAGACTGGGGTCATACAAAGAATTACAGCGAGCAGGTATCAGCTGCCATCGATGAGGAAGTGCAGAAGATCATTGCAGAGTGCCATGCACGTGCGAAAGAGCTGATCCTGGAACACCGCTTTGTTCTGGAAGAATGTACAAGACAGCTGCTTAAGAAGGAAAAACTGGGCAGACAGGAATTTGAGGCAATCTTCAAACAGGAAGCAGAGCAGAAAGTAGCGGAAGCAGTTGATGAACATGCTGTCGAAGCGGTAACAGAATAGATAGCAGAAAAGGGAGCTGGACAGACAGCAGAGGTGGAAACAGGAGATGTCTGATTCATGGAGTTGGACAGATGTCAAACATATTGCACAAAAAAGCGGGATGAAATATGTGAAGTTTGTGCACACTTCTGTACGCTAATGTGCTAATATACTTCTTGTAAAAACCCCCCAATACATTATTATAGTTTTTGCTACAAAAACGAAAAGAGAATCGAGCCGAAATACGCCTAGCGTGTTTCGGCTCGTTCGTTTGTAGGGGCCAAATCCACAAGAGGGTGCATCCAGCTTGTTGCAATCGCACAAACATGCAAAACGACAGAGGAAGTTCCGTTGCCGTTTTGCATGTTTGGAAATATTTTGTCTTCACAAGGATATTAGAATCGTGTAGAATGGGAAGGTACTTTAATAAAAAAGGTGGATAATTATGAATTCCGAACAATTTACTGATTATACAGAGAGAAAACAGCCGATTCTCAATACTGACGCACTGTTCAGTGATGAGTCTGCACTGTTTCGTTCTCCGACTGAGCCGGATCCGGGGGATATAGTAACCATCCGTTTTCGTACAGCCAGAGATAATGCCAATGAAATATATTATATCAGCGGTGCCAGCCGTATCAGAATGCAGATGGAAAAAAGCGTGGATGGTTTCGACTACTATGCTGTGAATATTACTGTGGGACAGGAGCCGCTGCATTACTACTTTGAGATTCGTCAGGACAGAGAATCCCTGTTTTACAATAAACTGGGAGTGACTACCGACCTGCATGCAAAATACAGCTTCTGTATCCATCCGGGCTTTCATGTGCCGGAATGGTCAAAGGGTGCAGTTATGTACCAGATCTACATTGACCGTTTCTGCAATGGTGACCCATCCAACGATGTGGTAGACCACGAGTATGCTTACATCAATCAGCACGTTACAAAAGAGGCTGACTGGTATGCCTATGGTAAGGCTGACATGGATGTGGGCAACTTCTTTGGCGGAGATATCCAGGGTATCTGGGATAAGCTGGATTACCTGCAGGATCTGGGCGTGGAGGTTCTTTATCTGAATCCGATCTTCGCATCCCCATCCAACCACCGCTACGATACACAGGACTACGATTATGTGGATCCTCATATCGGAAAGATCGTTGTGGATGGTGAGGGACTTCTTGCTGAGGAGGATCTGGACAATTCACATGCAGCTAAGTACAAGACACGTGTCACAAGAAAAGAAAACTTAGAGGCCAGCAATGAATTCTTCTGTGCTTTTGTGGAAGAACTTCACAGAAGAGGTATGAAGATCATTCTGGACGGTGTCTTCAACCATTGCGGATCCTTTAACAAATGGATGGACCGTGAGAGAATCTATGAGAATCAACCGGGTTACGCACCGGGTGCATATGTTTCTGCAGACAGTCCTTACCGCAGATATTTTGACTTTACCTTCGAGCACTCCTGGCCATACAACAATTTCTATGATGGCTGGTGGGGGCACAATACACTTCCGAAACTGAATTATGAAGCTTCCGAGGAACTCAGAGAGACTATTCTGAGAATCGGTGAAAAATGGGTTTCTCCTCCATTTAACTGTGATGGCTGGCGACTGGATGTAGCAGCTGATCTGGGACACACACCGGAATACAATCATCAGTTCTGGAGAGATTTCCGCGACAGAGTAAAGAAGGCAAATCCCAATGCCCTGATTCTTGCAGAGCACTATGGAGATACCAGCTCCTGGCTGCAGGGAGATCAGTGGGATTCAGTTATGAACTATGACGCTTTCATGGAGCCGGTTACCTGGTTCCTGACAGGAATGCAGAAACACAGCTACGAATTCAGAGAGGATATGCTGGGCAACAGCATCAGCTACAGGGAAGCAATGAGATGGCACATGGCAGAGTACTCCATGTCCTCTATTCTCTGTGCCATGAATGAGCTGGACAATCATGACCATTCCAGATTCCTTACAAGAACCAACCACCGATGCGGAAAATCCAAAGATCTCGGAATGGAAGCAGCCGGTGAAGGTGTATCCGTTCCTGTACTCAGGGAAGCAGTTATGTACCAGATGTTCTGGCCGGGTGCTCCAACAATCTATTACGGAGATGAGGCAGGCATGGTAGGCTTTACAGATCCTGACAACCGCCGTTCTTATCCATGGGGAAGAGAGAACCAGGACCTGATCCGCTTCTATAAGGATGCTATCCGCATCCATCGTGAGTATCCGATGCTGAGAACTTCATCCGTTGTGATGCTCACTGCAGAAAAAGATGCAATGGCCTTCGGCCGTTTCAATCAGAACGAGCAGATCGCAGTGGTAGTCAACAATTCGGATTCTGTTCGCCGCATGGAGGTTCCTGTCTGGAGAATGGGAATCGACCGCCACAGCGATGACGCAGCCATGGAACTGCTGATCGAGACAACCGCAACCGGTTATACAACAGAAACAAGAAAAGCAGAGCTGGTGCACGGATACCTGATTCTGGATCTGGAGCCATATACAGCAGCCGCTTACAAAGCTTTCAAAAGGAATTGAAATTATCCCTTGCATTTTGGATATAAATAGTCTATAATCCATAACTGTCAGAGAAATTCTGACGGTTATGGATGGTTTCCCGAGTGGCCAAAGGGGACAGACTGTAAATCTGCTGGCGATGCCTTCGGTGGTTCGAATCCACCACCATCCATTGATAAGCTTGCTTATCTGACAAACATGCCGCAGTGGCGGAATTGGCAGACGCCCGGGACTTAAAATCCCGTGGGTAGTGATACCCGTACCGGTTCGATCCCGGTTTGCGGCAGAAAAAGAAGAACCCATGATCTGAGAAGATCATGGGTTTTTCTTTTTGAAATGCTGACAAAACACCCTATTAGTAAATAGTGACAGAATTGTAAACAAAAACGCCCTTTCTCTGTGGAAATTTCTGAAAATATTGACAAAAGTATGCAAAAAAGGATATAGTTAACATATATATGCTTGAGAAAATCATATACAGGAGGGTTATGAATATGTACTTAGAAGAGTATAAACGCTGGCTGGCAGCTGATCTGGAGGATGCAGATCTGAAACCGGAACTTGCTAAAGTTGAAGGCAATGATGATGAGATCAAAGATCGTTTTGCAGTATCTCTCGCATTCGGAACAGCTGGTCTTCGTGGCGTTGTTGGCGCTGGAACAAACCGCATGAACATTTACGTAGTTCGTCAGGCAACACAGGGACTGGCTAACTGGGTAAAAACTCAGGGCGGAACACAGACTGTAGCAATCAGCTATGACAGCCGTATTAAGAGTGATGTGTTTGCGAAAGAGGCAGCAGGCGTTCTGGCAGCAAACGGAATCAAGGTTCGTATCTATGATGCACTGATGCCTGTACCGGCCCTGTCTTTTGCTACAAGATACTATAACTGCAATGCAGGTGTTATGATCACAGCTTCTCACAACCCTGCAAAATATAATGGTTACAAAGCATACGGTCCTGACGGATGTCAGATGACTGATGATGCTGCTGCAATCGTATATGCTGAGATTCAGAAAACAGACATCCTGAACGGAGCTAAGTACATGTCCTTCGCTACAGGTGTTGAAGAAGGTCTCATCCGTTTCTGTGGCGATGACTGCAAGAAGGCATTCTATGATGCAATCGAGGCACGTCAGGTTCGTCCGGGCCTGGCTAAAACAGCTGGTCTGAAACTGGTTTACAGCCCACTGAACGGTTCCGGTCTTGTACCTGTTACTCATGTTCTGAATGACATGGGAATCACTGATATCACAATCGTTCCTGAGCAGGAGTATCCAAACGGCTACTTCACAACCTGCAGCTATCCTAACCCAGAGATCTTCGAGGCTCTGAAGATGGGTCTTGAGCTGGCTACAGAGACAGGCGCAGATCTGATGCTTGCAACAGATCCTGATGCTGACCGTGTAGGTATCGCTATGAAATGTCCTGATGGATCCTACGAGCTTGTATCCGGTAATGAGATGGGTGCTCTGCTTCTTGACTACATCTGTGCAGGACGTATCGAGCAAGGCACAATGCCAAAGAACCCTGTAGCAGTTAAATCTCTCGTATCTACACCTCTGGCAGACGCAATCGCTGCTAACTACGGCGTAGAGCTTCGCAGCGTTCTTACAGGATTCAAATGGATCGGTGATCAGATCGCTCAGCTGGAGGCAGCTGGTGAAGTTGACCGCTTCATCTTCGGTTTCGAGGAGTCCTACGGATACCTTGCAGGACCATACGTACGTGATAAAGATGCTGTTATCGCATCTATGCTGATCTGTGAGATGGCTGCATACTACAGAAGCATCGGAAGCTCCATCAAACAGCGTATGGAAGAGATCTATGCTCAGTACGGACGTTACCTCAACAAGACAGACAGCTTTGAGTTCCCAGGTCTTACAGGTATGGATAAGATGGCTGGAATCATGGCAAGCCTGCGTGAGACTCCACTGACAGAGATCGCCGGAATCCCTGTAACAAAAGCTGTTGACTACAAGAAGACAGAAGAGACAGGACTTCCTGCAGCTAACGTTCTGGCTTACACACTGGAAGGCGGCGCTACAGTAATCATCCGTCCATCCGGAACAGAGCCAAAGATCAAAGCTTACTACACAACTCTTGGAAAAGACGTTGCAGAGGCACAGGCTCAGAAAGACAAACTGGCAGAAGCTCTGAAACCAATCTTTTCATAAGAGCAGGTTATTCCAGAGGAAGCATCTGTAATTACATAGCCGGTTATTCCTGAAAAAGCATCTGCAGTTGCAGAATCAATTATTCTGACAGAAGCATCGGCAACTGAACTTAAGCATAAAAATGCCACCCGGTTCGTCCGGATGGCATTTTTTTCTTTGACGATCAGTTATAATTTGCAGAATCTTCCATATTTAAAAAAACAGATGGTAGCGGAAAAATGAAATGAAAAAGCGGAGTCCTTATCCCGTTGCGAAAGAAATATGAATATGATATATTTTTAAGATATAAAACTTCTGCACAATGGCATCGCTGCTC
>JAKSRN010000040.1 GCA_024403585.1 Lachnospiraceae bacterium
TGTTCTGTCCACGGGAACAGATCCACCGGCACTGCCTTCCGCGTCTTATACCCCTTCTTTCCAAAAATCTTCAGATCTCTGGCAAGTGTTTCCGGATTACAGGATATATATACAATTCGATCCGGCTGCATCTTCACTGCAGATTCAATAAATGGAAGGTCACTTCCTGCTCTTGGCGGATCCATGAACAGCACATCCACATGCTCCCCCTTCTCTGCCATCTGTACCATAAAGGCACCTGCATCCGCCGCCACATATCTGGCATTCTTCACTCCATTGATCTTCGCATTGATCTTGGCGTCTGCCACTGCTTCTTTATTCAATTCCACACCAATAACCTCTGCTGCTCCATCAGAAGCAATCTGTCCGATCGTTCCGATTCCACAATAGGCATCGATGATTCTCTCTTTGCCTGTAAGCCCGGCAATTTCAATAGCCTTATTGTAAAGTACTTCAGTCTGCACAGGATTTACCTGATAGAAAGAAGATGGTGAGATCCGGAAGGTTTTTCCACAAAGCACATCTTCGATATAGCCCTTTCCGTACAAAGTAATATTCCTCTCACCAAGGATCATACTTGTATATTTGTCATTGATATTCAATACAACAGAGCTGATCTCCGGGTGTTCTTTTCGAAGAGCCTTTACAAAATTATTCTTGGATGGAAAAACAGGTGAAGTGCAGACCAGTACCACAAGAATCTGACCGGTTGCAAAGCCACGCCGAACCAGCACACGTCTAAGAAGTCCGAATCCTGTATCCTCATCATAAACACGTACCTTGAAGGATTTCAGCAGATCACGTACGGTTCGAATAATTGCATCTGCTTTCTCATCCTCAATCAGACATTTTTCCACCGGTACAACCGTATGGGTGCTCTGCTCATACATACCACAGATCGCATTCCCCTTCACATAGGCAAATGCTCCATGCACTTTGTTTCTGTATCTCCATGGATCCTTCATGCCAAGGATTGGGCTCACTTCACAGATTCCCTTTAAGAGTTCTCTGACCTGCTTCTCTTTTTTCTTCAGCTGTTCTTCATTGGTCATTCCAAGATACTGGCAGCCGCCACAACGATGCACCACCGGGCAGGGTCCCTTTTTCACCGGTGGTCTGTCGGAAGTCTTCACCTGATACTTAGCTGTTTTTTTATCCTGCAGCTTATCTGTTCTCCTCGCCTGCAACTTATCTGTCTTTTTACCCCTGAATTTATTCTCTTTATCTAAATGGTATTCTTTCTTATATGCCATGATTGTTCCTCTCTTATCAGCAATAACTGTTCTAAAAAGCATAACAAAAATCTATACAAACGAAAAGACCGAAAAGGCAATCTCTACCCTTTCGGTCCTGTTATTTCTTTCATAAAACTTCTATGCACTTACGCTCCGTTTCGCCTTCCTTTTACTACTTCCCGTAACTTCGGAAAAACTCGGAAAGATTATCCAGAGCTCCTGCTAAAACCTGCATCTGCTCCGGACTGAGTTTCTTCATCACAGCAGTGGTCATCTCATCATGAAATGCTGCATGGTGGCGATATGCTGCCAGCCCCTTCTGGGTCAGCGTGATATTCACGATTCTTCTGTCCTTCTCACTGCGGTTTCGCTCCACATAATGCTTCTTAACCAGGGCATTCATGGCAGTGGTAAGAGAACCAACCGTAATATTCAGTTTATTGGCAATGGTGGTCATGTTGTTGCCTTTGACACCCACTGCTTCCAGTACATGCATATCGTTGTTTGTAATGTCACTGAATTCTTCTGTAATGATTGCCTGCTCTTCCAGCTTCATGATCTCATTGAACAGATGAACCAGCACATCATTGATTGTCTCTCTAGCATTTGTAAAATCTGTCACGTTTCTCATCCCCTGTTACATTCCACATCTTTTCACTAGTTTCATACTATCATGAAATCAGGCCTGATTCAAAGGATTCTTAAAAAAATCTGTAACGTCTGTACCTCTGCTCTGCCAGTTCTGTTCCATCCAAAGGAAGATACTGATTCATAAATCCCTTCATTGCTTCCCTGATACAGGCAAGTGGTTCATCCATCGTATCTTCGGTATATTCTTCCGGTTCCCTGATGATCTTCTCGATCACGCCCAGCTGCAGGAGATCTGCTGATGTGAGTTTCATTACTTCTGCTGCTTCCGGTGCACGCTTTGCATCCTTCCAGAGGATTGACGCAAAACCTTCCGGAGAGAGAATGGAATAAACAGCGTTCTCCATCATCCAGACTTCGTTGGCAACAGCCATGGCAAGGGCACCGCCACTGCCGCCTTCTCCTATAAAAACAGATAATACCGGACAGGTCAGTGAAGACATCTCATAGAGATTTCTTGCGATTGCCTCGCCCTGTCCACGCTCTTCTGCTTCCATACCACAGAAGGCTCCTGGTGTATCCACAAAGCAGATGACCGGTCGATGGAATTTTTCTGCCTGCTTCATCAGACGGAGGGCTTTTCTGTATCCATCTGGGGACGGCATGCCAAAGTTTCTCTTCATGTTGTCTTTGGTATTCTTTCCCTTTTCCTGGGCAATGACCGTCACCGGTATCCCACAGAAGGAAGCAATGCCTCCGATGATGGCCGCATCGTCTTTGCAATAACGGTCTCCATGGAATTCCATAAAACCTTCAAACAAAGCTTGTATATAGTCACTTCCCACTGGTCTTTTGGACTGTCTGGAAATCTGAATTCTGTCCCATGCAGAAAGAGTGTGTTTTTCAGTCTCTTTTGTCAGTGCGCACTTTTCGCTTTCTTCTGTCTGTGAATCCCTGTCACTTATCGTAAATTCCTCATCCTCGTAGAGTGTATAGTTCTGCAGGAGATCGGCCCCCTCCTGAGAGAACTTGTTCTTACCCCCATCTGTAAAGGAAGAGGATATTGTCTTGCGGTTACAGGATGCATGTTCGGCAGCATGCAGCAGCAGAATATTTCCCAGCACCTGTCGCATGTTTTCGCGCTTCACAATCTGGTCCACAAATCCATGCTCCAACAGAAATTCAGCTCTCTGAAATCCCTTCGGCAGTTTCTGTCTGATGGTCTGCTCAATTACACGCGGTCCTGCAAATCCCACCAGTGCCCCTGGCTCAGCCAGGATAATATCCCCTAACATGGCAAAGCTGGCAGTTACACCGCCTGTGGTTGGATCCGTCAGAACTGTCACATAAAGAAGCCCGGCTTCGCTATGACGCTTCAGGGCTGCGGATGTCTTTGCCATCTGCATGAGAGAGATGATTCCCTCCTGCATTCTGGCACCGCCTGAACAGGTAAAGAGAATCACCGGCAGTTTTTCCTCTGTGGCACGCTCAACCGCACGAGTGATCTTCTCACCCACAACCTGGCCCATGCTTGCCATCATAAAACGGCCGTCACAGACACCGATCACCGCCGGAATCCCCTTGATCGTGATCCGACCGGTCACCACTGCCTCGTCAAGGCCTGTTTTTCTCTTTGATGCTTTCAGTTTCTCATCATAACCACGGAACTCCAGCGGATTCTTCTCATCCAGCCCCATGTCCCACTCTTCAAAGCTGCCCTCATCTGTGATCATACGGATCCGACGGTAGGCTGGCAGGCGGAAATAGGCACCGCATTTGGGGCAGATGTAGTAACCTCGTTTTACTTCATCCGTGACAATGGTACTTCCGCAGTAATTGCATTTTCGGAAGAGGCCGTCAGGAATTTCAGGACTGCCTGTTCTGGCAGTTTCTTCCTGCTGCGTCCCCTCTGGTTCTATGTTTTCATATTGATTTTTCTTGAATTTTTTCTTTAAATCAATCATGTCTATTCTTGTTCTCTAATCTCGTGGGTATTCAGATATTCGATGGTGGTTCTGCCCATCTGATAATCCGGCTCATTCAGAATTCCATAGAGATAGTTGACATTGGTCTCCACTCCCTCAATCACCACCTCCCCCAAGGCACTGATCATCTTCCGAATGGCTTCTTTTCGGTTTTTTCCGTGAACGATCAGCTTGCCGATCATGGAATCGTAATAAGGCGGGATTGTATAACCTCTGTAGATGGCTGTGTCCAGACGAACACCATTGCCACCCGGCAGATAGAGTTCTGAAATCGTGCCGGGACAAGGCCGGAAATTCTTTGATGGAATCTCCGCATTGATCCTGCACTCAATGGCATGACCATCCAGATGTACGTCCTTCTGACTGAAGGACAGGTCTTCTCCGGATGCAATACGGATCTGCTCCTTGATCAGGTCAATCCCTGTAACCATCTCCGTCACCGGATGTTCCACCTGAATCCTGGTATTCATCTCCATGAAATAGAAGTTGTTTTTCTCATCCAGGAGGAACTCGATGGTACCGGCATTGCAATAACCGGCAGCCTTAGCCGCACGCACGGCTGTCTCACCGATCTTTTTTCTCAGCTTATCGGAAAGGACCGCACAGGGAGCCTCCTCCAGAACCTTCTGGTGATTTCTCTGGATCGAACAGTCACGCTCGCCAAGGTGCACCACGTGCCCCTTTTGATCCGCCAGGATCTGCACCTCAATATGCCTTGGATTCTGCACAAAATGCTCAATATACATCGTCCGATCGCCAAATGCCTTATCCGCCTCTGACTGGGCTGTCTGGAAAGCTGTCTTGAACTCAGCCGGTGTAAATGCGGTACGCATCCCCTTGCCACCTCCGCCCAGTGCAGCCTTGATCATAACCGGATAGCCGATCTTGGCAGCTTCTTTTTTACCTGTCTCCACATCATATACGGCATCTTTGGTTCCCTTGATCACAGGGATCCCCGCCTTCACCATGGTGTTTCTGGCAACGGATTTATTGCCCAGCTTCTCAATGGTCTCTGAGGATGGTCCCACGAATGTGATCTGGCACTCCTCACAGAGTCTGACGAATCTGCTGTTTTCAGATAAAAATCCAAATCCCGGATGAATGGCATCAGCACCGGAAACCATGGTGGCACTGATGATCTGCTGCATATTCAGATAGCTCTTATCGGAGGGAGCAGGGCCGATGCAGATGGCTTCATCTGCCAGCTGCGCATGCAGGGCATCATTGTCAGCCTCTGAATAGACTGCAACGGTCTGCACACCCAATTCCCTGCAGGCACGGATGATCCGCACCGCGATCTCTCCTCTGTTGGCGATCAATAACTTTCTGATCATGTTTCTTATCCCACCATGAATGTCAGCTCTGCCTTGGCAACTACCTTTCCTTCCACAGTCGCTACTGCTTCACCGATTCCCATTGGACCTTTCTGTTTGATAATCTTAGTTTCCAGTTTCAGCTTGTCTCCCGGTCTCACCTGACCTTTGAAACGGCAGTTGTTGATTCCTCCGAAGAAAGCGATCTTGCCCTTCATTGCTTCCTGGGACAGAATGGCAACAGCGCCAACCTGAGCCAGAGCCTCAATGATCAGCACACCCGGCATAACAGGGTGCTCCGGAAAATGCCCCTTGAAGAAATCTTCTCTGTAGGTCACACATTTATATCCCACGGCAGAGATGCCTGGTTCGTAATCTTCAATATAATCCACCAGAAGAAATGGATGTCTGTGGGGAATGATTTTCTGAATCTCTTCAATTGTTAAGCTGTTCATAGTCGATCCTCCTTCTGTTTGCTTTGCTACAGATTCTTCTTGTAATCTGCATATTTCCATTTGCAGGTTCTCTGCAAATCTTTCTATATCTTCTACATCAGGCTGGCAAAATACGGAACAGTGGCTGTCCAAACTCAACCGCCTGTGCATTCTTCACCAGAACCTCCTTGATCACACCGTCTGTCTCGGCTTCGATCTCGTTCATCAGCTTCATTGCCTCTACGATGGCAATGGTCTGTCCTGCATGAACGGTATCTCCTACCTTTACGAATGGCTCTGCATCCTCAGCCGGAGCCGCATAGAAGACACCTACTAACGGAGACTGAATCTCACTGGTATCCGTGCTTGCCGCACCCTCTTTTTCTTCTGTATCTGACTGGGCGGGCATTGTGTTGCCTGTGAATGGCATTGGAACAGCGGCTCCATAGGGCATCGCTGCCGGCTGCATCGAACGTACCGCTTCCATCCCGGCTGTCGCCTGCACTGTCGGAAGAGCCGGCATTACCTGGACAGTTTCTGTCCTTCTGCCCTGAATGGAGATCTTCACTCCGTTCTCTTCATATTCTAAGGACTGAACTCCTGTGTCTGCTACAACCTGTAGCAGTTTTTCAAGTTCTTCAATCTTCATCTTCTTATCCTACTCCTGATATTTCTTCACCAGAAGAGAGGCATTGTGTCCTCCGAATCCCAGTGAGTTACTCATGGCATATTCTACCTTTTGCTGTACCGGAGCACCAAAGCAGTAATCCAGATCCAGCTCCTCCTCGCTTTCACAGCTTCCCAGGGTCTGGTGGATATAGTCTTCCATAACACTCTTTACACATACAACAAATTCCACACCGCCGGCTGCACCCAGAAGGTGACCGATCATGGACTTGGTAGAGTTGATCTTCAGGTCTTTTGCACTCTCGCCGAATGCCTTTTTGATAGCTCTTGTCTCAGCCAGATCATTCAGGTGGGTAGATGTTCCGTGGGCATTGATGTAATCCACTTGAGATGGCTGAATGCCAGCCTCTTCCATAGCGTACTGCATTGCCCTGGCAGCACCTTCGCCATCCTCGGCCGGGGCTGTGATATGAAAGGCATCACCGGTAGCGCCGTAGCCCACCAGCTCTGCTAAGATCACTGCACCACGTTTTTTAGCATGCTCCAGTTCCTCCAGAACTACCACGCCTGCGCCTTCACCCATTACAAATCCGCTTCTGTCCTTATCAAAAGGAATGGATGCTTTGGCAGGATCCGGATTCTGAGTCAGGGCTGTAAGGCTGGTAAAGCCTGCCAGTCCGACCTCACAGATGGCACTTTCACACCCGCCTGCTAACATCACCTCTGCATCGCCGTACTGAATCGCTCTGAAGGCATCACCGATGCTGTTGCTTCCGGAAGCACAGGCAGTCACGACGGAGCTGCATTTTCCTTTTGCGCCCAAAGTGATGGAAACATTGCCGGCTGCCATATTGGCGATCATCAGCGGCACCATCACAGGGCTGACACGGTTTGGTCCCTTCTCCAACAGTTTACCATACTCTTTCTGGATGCACTGCAGGCTTCCTACACCGGAGCTGATGATTACACCCACACGGTATGGATCCTCTTCCTCCATGTTCAATCCTGCCTGATCGTATGCTTCTTTGGCTGCTGCTACTGCATACTGGGAAAATGCCTCCATTCTCCTTGCTGCTTTTGCATCCATATGATCCGCAGCCTTAAAGTTTTTCACCTCTGCCGCCAGATGCACTTTATAGTCACTGGTATCGAACTTTGTAACCGGTCCGATTCCAAGAGTTCCCTTCTTCACATTGTCCCAGAACTCGTCCACTGTATTACCGATCGGTGTTACAGCTCCCATTCCGGTGATCACTACACGTCTTTTCATGCTTCTTTCACTCCTCTTCGCCCTTGGGGGCTCTTCCGTCTTCCTGATCTGCACACGTCTTCCTGACTGGCACAGATCACCCTGGCCGGCACACGTCTCCTTTGCCGACTCTTACATAGCCATACCGCCATCCACACACAGCACCTGGCCTGTAATATAAGCCGCAGAATCTGATACCAGCCATGCCACTGCTGCTGCAACATCCTCTGCCTGTCCCATTCTTCCAAGAGGGATATTCTTTCTGCTTTCCTCTTTCACCTCATCTGAGAGAACTTCCGTCATCTCAGTTTCAATAAAGCCAGGAGCGACAGCATTTACCGTAATTCCCCTGGATGCCAGCTCTTTTGCTGCGGATTTGGTGAGGCCGATGATGCCGGCTTTAGAAGCACTGTAGTTCAGCTGGCCTGCATTTCCCCGGAGGGCAACAACGGAAGAAAGGTTGACGATTCTTCCTGCTCTCTGTTTCAGCATCTGACGGGATGCAAAACGGATGGTATTGAAGGCACCCTTCAGGTTCACATCCAGCACACGGTCAAAATCCGCTTCTTTCATCTGCATCAGAAGACCGTCTCTTGTGATGCCTGCATTATTGATGAGGACATCCAGGCTGCCAAAGCTCTTGATAATCTCCTTCATCGCTGTCTCGGTGTCTGCATAGGAAGAGACATCCCATGCTCTTACATGTGCTTCACCGCCGTTTTTCTCAATTTCCACTTTTACCTGCTCCGCTCTCTCGGTGTTGCCGGAACAGTTGATCACCACACGGTATCCTTCAGCTGCAAGCTTCAGAGCGATCGCTCTGCCGATTCCTCTTGAGCCGCCGGTTACCAGGGCTGTTTTCTTATCTGACATGCTGCATTACTCCTTCCATCAACCCTTCAGTGCGGCAGCTACGCTCTCCACATCCGCGTAGGCTGCTACATTGTACACCTTCACAGAACGGTCGATCTTTCTCATGAAGCCGTTCAGTGTCTTGCCGGGGCCGATCTCCACGAAGGTATCAACACCTGCTTCCAGCATTCTTCTCATGCTCTGCTCCCATCTGACAGAGGAATAGATCTGTTTCTTCAGCAGAGCTTTTGTCTCGCTGATCTCTGTCACTTCCTCTGCGGTAACATTGGTCACATAAGGAACGGTCAGTGGTGTGAAAGCAACTTTATCCAGTTCCTCTTCCATCTTTGCTCCAGCCGGCTCAAGCAGCGGAGAATGGAAAGGGCCGGATACTTTCAGCGGAAGGATTCTCTTTGCACCAACCGCTTTCAAAGGTTCTGCTGCAGCCTTCACAGCATCTGCCTTTCCTGTGATCACGATCTGACCCGGACAGTTATAGTTGGCGATCCAGACATCCTTTATTCCTGCAAGGGCATGCTCCATAGGTGCCGCATCCAGCCCCAGGACAGCTGCCATACCGCCTTCTCCGGCAGGATATGTATCCTGCATCAGAATTCCTCTGATGCGGACTGTTCTGATGGCATCCTCCAGAGACATACCGCCTGCCGCATAGATGGCGCAATACTCGCCAAGGCTTAAGCCGGCCGTCATATCCGGTGTGATGCCCTTGTTTACCAGTTCTCTTTCCATGGCAATGCAGGTCGTTACCAGCGCTGCCTGTGTATACTCTGTGAGATCCAGCTTGTCATTCTCTTCAAAGCAAAGGGCTTTCATATCCAGCTGTAAAAGCTCGGATGCTTTGTCATAGACTTCCTTTGCCAGTTCACTGTTCTCATAAAAATCTTTTCCCATTCCGACGGTCTGACAACCCTGTCCGGGAAAGATGAATGCAATCTTACTCATAGAAACCTTTTCCTTTCAGGAGCGCATCGGTCTCGGCGACCAGTGTCTCCATAACCTCCTTGCAGGTTGGAATGTCCTTGATCATTCCTGCGATCTGTCCGGACATAACACTTCCTGTGCGGACATCACCCTCTGTTACTGCTTTGCGAAGACCGCCGACAGTCAGCATCTCCAGCTCTTCGAATGTAGCTCCGGCCTTCTCCATATCCAGATATTTCTTAGTTGCCTCATTACGGAGAACGCGTACCGGATGTCCGCCGCTTCTTCCTGTAACACGGGTATCAATATCTTTTGCTTTAACAATGTAATTTTTATAATTCTCATGTACCACCGCATCCTGTGTTGCCACAAAACGGGTACCCATCTGCACGCCTGAAGCCCCCAGCATAAATGCTGCCGCGATTCCTCTTCCGTCTGCAATACCACCGGCTGCAATAACCGGAACTTTTACCGCATCAACTACCTGCGGCACCAGTACCATTGTGGTGGTCTCGCCGATATGTCCGCCGGACTCTGTTCCCTCTGCTACTACGGCATCTGCTCCTGCTTTTACCATCATCTTAGCCAGGGCAACGGAAGCAACTACAGGGATCACCTTGATACCGGCCTCTTTCCACATGGTCATGTATTTACCAGGGTTTCCTGCACCGGTGGTCACTACTTTGACTTTCTCCTCAGCCACTACCTTTGCCACTTCATCGGCATATGGGCTCATCAGCATGATATTCACACCGAATGGTTTGTCTGTGAGCTCTTTTGCCTTGCGGATCTCGTCACGCACCCACTCAGCCGGTGCATTGGCTGCACCGATGAGACCAAGGCCGCCTGCCTCTGATACTGCAGCTGCAAGACGATGCTCTGCAACCCATGCCATACCTCCCTGAATGATTGGATATTCAATTCCTAATAATGTGGTTAATTCTGTTTTCATATGGTTATACTCCTTCTATCCCTCTTCGGATCCTGTTATTCTGTCCATCTGCCACTCTATATAGGATCCGCCCCAGGCAAGTCCTGCCCCGAATCCCGCAAGAACTAATCTTTGTCCTCTCTTTAGTTTACCACGTCTGTTCAGCTGGTCCAAAAGAACCGGGATAGTTCCTGCAGAAAAATTTGCATATTCATCCACATTCACAGGAACTTTCCAAGGAGGAACTTTCAGTTTCTTGACCACGCTTTCAATGATCCTTCCGTTTGCCTGATGCAGAAGAAAGAGATCCACATCCTCTACCCCGCATCCAGCCTGCTCCAGTACCTCGTGGATCACCTGCGGAACCCTGGTCAGTGCAAATTTAAAGATCTCTTTACCATCCATCCGGAGATAGGTTTCCTCCATAGCCGGCTGGATCCTCTGGTGACGGCTCTTGGCAAGGAGTGCCCCTGCTTTTGTACTATCTGTATGCATCACCCCATAGAAAGGAATGTCCTCTTCTGTTGCCTGGACAACCACAGCTCCGGCTCCGTCTCCAAAGAGAATACAGCTGCTTCTGTCCTCCCAGTCCACCAGATTGGATATGGCATCTGCCCCAATGACCACTGCAAGCTTCGCCATACCTGCTCTGATATAGGCCTGCGCAGTAATCAGCGCAAACACAAATCCAGAGCAGGCGGCTGAAATATCAAAGCAGGCCGCATGCTTTGCACCAATCAATTGCTGTACACAGCAGGAAGCAGCAGGAACGTGTGTGTTGCTAGAGGAGGTGGCCAAAAGGATCAGATCCAGATCCTCCGGATCGATCCCGGCCATTGATATAGCATTCCCTGCAGCTTCCGCGGCCAGACTGGTGGTCGTTTCCTCTCCTGATATGATATGTCTGTTTCGGATTCCGGTCCTCTCACGGATCCAGGCATCGCTGGTATCCATGTGCTCTGAAAGTTCCTGGTTGGAAACTACCCTTACGGGCATGCAGGAACCGGTTCCGATAATTTTTCCTGTCATAGATTTCTCCATTCCTTATGTCTTGCTTGTTGCATTATAATTTGAGTTTTAAATATTTTGATATTCAAACTATACCACATATTTTCCAGTTGTCAAGAATAAATATGAAGAGAAACATCCTGCCGCCAGCTACCAGATCAGGATCGCTGTTCTATTTTCTGCCAGAAAAGGAAAAGGGGACAAAAAGCAACTGCTCTTTGTCCCCCAAAAGGAATATGTATGTCTAACCTGCTTATC
>JAKSRN010000400.1 GCA_024403585.1 Lachnospiraceae bacterium
GCCCCGTGTCCGCAGCAGAGACGAAGTCTCTTTCCTTCGGCTTTCAGCTTGGAATCAAGAAGATGTGCAGTCTGCAGAAGACTTTTTCTCTCTTCTGCGGCAAGTCTGCTGTTGATGTTTACTGATGTTATAAGATAATCAGGAATTGAGCCGAACTCTTTTCTCGGCTTTGTGATACTTGCCGGATTTAAAAAGCAGTCACTGGTAAAAAGCAGTCCGAAATTTGGTTCATAATAGAACAGCTGCCCTGCAAGATGACCGCCTTTGCTTTCCCACACCTCGAAGTGCAGTCCGCAAAAGTCAATCGTGTCGATTACTGGAAATTCACCGCGAGTTCCTATTTTTTCTGTAGGGGATGTCTGAATCTTTTTCGGCAGAGAGAGTTTTGATATAACATTGATTCCCGTCGTGTATGTCCTGACAAGTTCCGGATAATCATTTACCGCGGCAAATCCGCGTGAGCCGTCTTCGAGCAGTTTCTTTGTTACCGGATGCATATATGCAGCGCAGGGAATTAACCCTGACATACCGCAGTGGTCTGCATCACCGTGCGTAATTAAAAGACGGCGTGTGTCAGAAAAATCTCCCAGATTAAATTCTAAGAGGATTCTGCACCAGTCATCATAATTTGCGCCATAGCCGCAGTCAATCAAAAGTTTTCCCTGCGGCGTCTGAAAGAGGTGCACACAGCCCCCTGCAGGCGCCTGAAAACACCAGTAGGTAATATCATCAGTAAGAGAAATCTTCTGATAATCCACATAGAAGTTCTCTTTAGAGTTGCTGTAAATGTAATGACCGATACTTTGAACAATCCATCTGGTCATCTTCGGATTCTTTCCCAGATGTTTTTCAAGATACACTATCGCATCATCAAGGTCGGTGATGAATTTTTCATATTCTGCATTACTCAGACTTGTGAGATATGGTTTGATTTTTTTCAGATATCCTGATGAGAGATGATGCATTTCTTTATTCCTCTGCCATCTCGTTTTCGAGAGCCTGATAATCTATTTTATTCATTTTTGTTCTGGGCATTTCAGCAATGATTTTGACTTCTTTCGGGCAGCTCCAGCGGTTTAAGTGCTGGTATGCATACTCCTTGATTTCTTCAACGGCTGTATCAGGATTCATACCTGAGTCGGTTAAGGTAACATAGAGTTTGATGCGTGAACTCTCATCCCAGGGAATTCCTCTTGCACAGACTTCCCGGATGGCAGGACAGGAAGACATAGTATCTTCTATCACCGACGGGTACACATTGAATCCGTTTACTTTCACCATTCTTTTATATCGTGAACGGAAAAGAACATTCCGGTTTTTATGTATGGCTGCCATATCTCCGGTATGCAGCCAGATGTTTCCATCCGCATGTTTTCTAAGGACAGCTGCTGTTGCTTTTTTGTTCTTAAAGTAGCCGGTCATAAGTGAACTGTTTCTGATACATAACTCACCTTCCTCAGAGTCCGGGATTGTCGTTGTTGTTCCGGGTTCTACAAGGCAGATTTCGGTATTTCCCATAGGCATGCCCACCGTTCCCTGTTCAAGACGGCAATCGCCTTCTTCAGTAAAAAGACAGCAGCCTGCAGCTTCGGTAAGTCCGTAGCCAAGTCTGAAGACAGTGGATGGAAGAATTGCATTATACTTTTCAATTAAGTCATGAGATACAAGGTCTCCGCCGGAGCCGATGATATTAATGTATGACAAGTCTTTGTTTCTAAGGTATGGGTACATCTTTTCAAACATGGCAGGAACACCCACCACTGCGTAAATCTGCTCACGATGAATCAGTTTTGCGCATGATTTCGGCTCAAACTTGGGAACAAGTACAAGCCTCATGCCGCCTGCAAGCGGCTGATGAATGACAACGCCGAAACCGAATGCGTGAAAGACCGGCAAAACGCCGAGAAATGATGTTCCGGGTTTTGGCACATTTCCGTGAAAGAGACTGTTTATCAGCGTTGCTGTATTGTAGTTGATTGCTTTGTTTGAAAGAAGCACTCCTTTCGGGATTCCTGTTGTTCCCCCTGTGTACATGACTGCAGCGGTATCATCTGATTTGGATAGGTGTTCTGCAAGCTTTTTTCCAAGTTTGCGGGCAAGTTTTCCCTTCTGAAAAATATC
>JAKSRN010000401.1 GCA_024403585.1 Lachnospiraceae bacterium
GAAAACCTGCAGAACATGAATGGAATGGAGGAAAATGGCGAACATGATTAAGCGTACAATTTTACCGGCACTTATGGCACTGCTCCTTGGAGTCAGTGCTTTTTCTACGACTGCCTTTGCCTATACGGGTGAAACGGAAGCTACTGAGGAACGTGTCATTACGATCCAGGATTCTACGGAGCAGTCACAGACCGAAGCCCAGACAGAAGAGAAGAAAGACACAGAAACCAAAGATACCGCAGACAATGAATCTGGTCAGTTCCAGCTGGATGAGGAGACCATGAAAGAGATTCAGAAGCTGCTTCTGGCATACCTTGCAGGCAATGATAAAATCACGGTCTCTGTTGGTGATGGTGAAACAGTAAAGACCGGAACAGTCATGGTTTCCGATGGTTCCAGATTGAATGTCCGTACCGGTGGGGGCCTGGACTATCAGATCATCGACCAGCTTCGTCCCGGAGAAAAGGTTACGATCATTGGCGAAGATGGTGGCTGGTATGAGGTGACGATTCCTGAAAAGACCGGTTATGTGTGTGGCGATTATCTGAAAATCGAGGAAACAACTTCCGGTGGTGCATCTATGGAGATTGATGCAGATACCATCACAAGCCTCTGGCAGATGATTGGCGGTTATTTCAGCGAAGGCAGCACTCCGGCGCTTACTCCCGATGGTAATCTTACTCTGATTGATGATGTGGGAAGCAGCACAAAGGCAGGAAAGCAGTTCATTACTCTTGTGACTAAAAGCGGCAACTATTTTTATATGGTAATCGACCGTGATGATAAGGGTGAGGAAAACGTGCACTTCCTGAACATGGTTGATGAAGCAGACCTGTTTGCACTCATGGATGAAGACCAGGTAGCAGAATATCAGGCATCTCTGGAAGCGCAAAAAGAGGATGAAACTACAGAAGTCACTGATCCTGCACCGGAAGAACCGCAGGAGATTGAAGTAGAAAAACCTGAGAAAAAGGTCAACTGGGCACCTCTTATGTTGCTTGCTATCGTAGGTATCGGCGGTGCAGGATTCTTCGGATACTCTGTTCTCAATAAGAAAAAGCAGGAAAAGGAAGCTGCAAGACCTGATCCGGATGCAGACTATGAGGATGAGGATGACGAATATGAGCTTCCAGAAGAGGATGAGATTGAGGATGACAGCGAGGAGGAAGAAGCTTCCTATGAAGAGGAAGACTAACTGAACTCGCATTTCTGATGTTGGGCTACCGACAGGGGCGGCAGAGCTGCCCCTTATACATAGCGTTCATGCGGATGGTCGTATGAGCGCTTTTATTATGGCCACAGGAAAGGAGTATGACAGTATGGCAGAAAAGAAAGTAACAAAAGCAGAAATGAAGAAGCTTGAAACACGGAAACTGCGCGAATTCACTCATTCGCTCTATGTACAGGCAATGGAAGCAGCTGTTAAAAGCACGGAAAACGAGAGAGGAAAGATTCAGGTACGGGTTTCTGGCACGAATTACAATCGATATGTCCGTTTCTCCGGCTATGGAAAGTCTTGTGTCATTCTGATTTATAAGAATGGAAATGTGGGTGTGAAGCTGGATGAGATGTTCCACGATTTGTTTGAAACAACAATTTTTGAGTACACTTCGGATGAAGTGATCCAGCAAGCGTTCCAGGAGCAGTTTGCAGAAATGCTGGAATGGCTGATCCCGACTTTCTATGAGAATCTGGGCTATGATTACCATGCTTTTATGGATTTTATCGACTGGGAAAAAGATCTTTTTAAGGCACATGAGAGAATTGAAAAAGAGTATCCTCGCCATTCTGAAAACTAAACGAAGGAGGAAATTGTGTAATGCAGTTGATTATTACAGAGAAGCCTTCCGTAGCTCAGTCCATTGCAAAGGTGCTGGGTGCACAGAAGCGGCAGGACGGGTATCTTGAAGGCAATGGCTATCTTGTAAGCTGGTGCGTGGGGCATCTGGTAGAGCTTGCGATGCCAGAAGCCTACGATGAAAAGTACAGCAGATGGCGTTACGATGATCTGCCGATTCTGCCGGAACGATGGAAATATCAGATATCTTCTGCCACAAGAAAGCAGTATGACATTCTGAAAAATCTTATGAAACGCGATGATGT
>JAKSRN010000402.1 GCA_024403585.1 Lachnospiraceae bacterium
TGTGGCCGCTGCAATTTTGTCTGTCCAACCTGTACCTGTTTTACCATGCAGGATCTGTATCATGATGAGAATGGAAAAATGGGAGAGCGCCGCAGAGTATGGGCATCCTGTATGGTAGACGGATATACAGATGTTGCCGGTGGCGGCAGTTATCGTAAAACGAATGGGGAACGTATGAGATTCAAAGTACTCCATAAGATCTATGATTATACAAAGAGAACCGGACATCATATGTGCGTAGGCTGCGGCAGATGTGACGCAATTTGTCCGGAATATATATCTTATTCTCATTGTCTGAACAAACTGGAAGCAGGAATGCAGGAGGTAATTGATCATGAATAGAAATGATTATGTTCCATTTCGATCTGAGATTCTGGAGATCGTGAAACATACGGAGATTGAATATACATTCCGAATGTCCTATTTCGGAGAAGTAAAACCAGGACAGTTTTTTGAAGTATCCATTCCGAAATTTGGAGAGGCACCGATCTCTGTCAGTGGGATCGGGGAGGGTTTTGTAGATCTTACGATCCGAAAAGTTGGAAAAGTTACAAACGAAGTATTTGAAAAATATAAAGGAGAATATTTCTATCTGCGCGGACCATATGGAAATGGTTTTGACGTAAATGATCATAAGGGGAATGAACTTGTGATCGTTGCCGGTGGAACCGGGGTATCGCCTGTCAGAGGTGTGATTTCTTACTTCGCTGATCATCCGGATGAATGCAGGAATTTTACCATCATCACCGGATTTAAATCAGAAAAGGATATTTTGTTCCGTGATGATTTCACCTATTGGCGAAAGAAGTTACATGTGATCCAGACACTTGATGCAGGAACAGAGACACCGGAACACAAGGTTGGTCTGGTTACGGCATTTATTCCTGGGCTTGAACTGTCAGACGTGAATACAGCGCATGCAATTGTCGTTGGACCACCGGCCATGATGCGTTTTTCTGTCAAAGCACTTCTTGAAAGAGGATTTAAGGAAGAACATATCTGGATCTCACAGGAGAGAAAGATGTGCTGCGGACTTGGTAAATGCGGACATTGCAGAATCGGGGACAAATATGTATGCCTTGACGGTCCTGTATTCAATTATACAGAAGGCAAAAATCTGATTGATTAACAGAGGTGGATACGATGGATATTAATACAAAAAAATTAAAGAAAAATGCATTTCGAGTTACAAAGGAAAGGGGCCTTGCTGCAGCCAGGGTCCGTGTTCCGGGCGGCAGAATGGATGCAAAGCTTCTCAGTGATGTTCAGAACATAGCAGATACTTATGGAAATGGAACGGTTCATCTTACGATCCGTCAGGGATTTGAAATTCCGGGAATTCCATATGAGAAGATGGATGAAGTAAATAAACTGCTTCAGCCGATCATAGAAGGAACAAATGTAAACCAAAAAGAACCGGGTACCGGTTATGAATCTTCTGGAACGAGAAACATCATGGCATGCGTTGGAAACACGATCTGTCCATTTGCGAACTATGATACAACAGAATTTGCAAGAAAGATCGAAAAAGCAATATTTCCAAATGATCTTCATGTCAAGATAGCGCTTACCGGATGCTCGAACGACTGTTGTAAAGTCCGTATGCATGATTTTGGCATAATTGGAATGACAGTTCCACAGTTTGATCCAAACCGCTGTGTAAGCTGCGGAGCATGTGAAAAAACATGCAGGAAAAAATCGGTTGGAGCGATTGAAATGAAGAATTTCCATCCTGACAGAAACCATGAAAAATGTTTAGGATGCGGAGAGTGTGTGCTTGCATGTCCGAACTATGCATGGACGAGATCAGATAAGAAATACTATAAATTAACACTGCTTGGAAGGACCGGAAAGAAAAATCCAAGATTGGGACAGGACTGGATCAAATGGATCGATGAAGAAAGTATCATTAAGATCATCTGCAATACCTATGATTATATCAAAGAATATATCGATCCAAATGCACCGGGAGGAAAAGAACATATCGGATATATCGTTGACCGTACCGGATTTAAGGAATTTGAGAAATGGGCCTTGAAGGATGTACAGCTTCCGGAAATCGCAGAAGTGACAAGTCCTATGTACTGGGATGGAATCAA
>JAKSRN010000403.1 GCA_024403585.1 Lachnospiraceae bacterium
GCTGTGGCTGACAAGATCGACTTCGATCCGGAAAAATTCAAGAATTTTACGAGGTGGTAACTGTGTATGAAACTCTCACCGGACCAGCTGGAAGAACACCGGCTGGAGATAGAAAACAGAATACGAAATCTATTCTGGACTGTCAGTGGTGACTATAGTCTGGAGATTCATCCGGATATACAGGAATTCGGCCGTTCTGAGTTTCTGGCCCTTTACAATGCCCTGAAGCAAGGAGCATTTGCCAGATATTTTGATGCAGAGGAGATGGCTCTGTATATCATGAAGAAAACCCACCTGAAAGCGGATGAGAAGGTTCTCATGGAACTGGTACAGCTCTGTATCGAAATTGCCGTTTATCCCCTGATCTGCGAAGCAAGAAAAGGCGTGGATGAGATCCGAACCAATGCCTGGAAGGCACTGGTGGAACTGGAGAAGAAACCGGCTGTCACAAAGGTGCGCCGGCTCAGAAGAAGTCCTGTTAAAGAAGAAAAACCGTCTGTTTTCCACAAGGCGCGCAATCTCATGCTCTGCCGCTATCTGATTGCCCAGGGTGAACTCGCTTCTGACGATCCTTTTGTCCTGAAATACGAAGAGGATGAAGAGGCCTGCAGGCTGCTTCGGGAAATTGCTCCTCTGGAAGAGGCCCGCACTACAGCTGCACTGATTGAAACGGTTGACCGACTCTATAACAAAAATATTGAACCGGATTTTGAAGAGACGCATGGAAGCCTCCGGCAGGTACTGGCTATTCCATCGGATGCCCTGCTCTATTCTGCGGTTGATCAGGAGGCTCTGTCTGATGAGCAGATGGATGCCGTCATGCAGAAGTTCCTCTCCAATCTGAGAAGAGATATGCTCCGTCTGAGTGTAGACGGGAAAAAGAATGGCACCGGTGCCACCCTCACCCGTGAGATGGCAGAGAAGGTAAACTTTGCCACACCAACGGAAGAATCTGCAAAAAAAGTCAAGGACTATGTAGCTCTGAGTTATGGGCAGAGCTATCTCTCCGACGCGGATCTTCGCCGGAATATAGCACTGCTCTGCCGCGGTCCTCACAAGGGTTGCTTCCTTCACTATACGGATGGAATTCTCCATAATCCACTGAAGAAAAACAACCAGTATCTCTACAGCGAGATGCTGACCCAGAAAAACCGTATGTACTACTACGGCAATCACAGGATCATCAAACGAAATATCGATAATCTTGCCAATTCTCTCAGTCACATGATTGCTCTCCGTCAGGAGAAGGAGATCTGGAGAGACCGTTCGGGAACTCTGGTGCCATCCCGTATGTGGAAGCTTGGACGTACAGAGGATGACAAACTTTTTAATAAGACCTTTGAACACGATGACTCCGAATTCGTTGTGGAAATCCTGCTGGACGGAAGCGGTTCTCAGATGAAACGCCAGAACCAGGTAGCCGCCCAGGGATATATGATCAGTGAAGCCCTGAGTCGTGTGGGCATTCCCCACCGTGTAAGCTCCTACTGCACCTTCTGGGACTATACAATCCTGCACCGTTTCCGCGATTATGATGCGCCAAAGACAGACAATGAGCGTATCTTTGAATACCATGGCTCTGCCACCAACCGCGATGGTCTGGCCATCCGTGCCGCCTGTCAGGATCTCCTGAACAGGCAGGAAGCCCACAAAATCCTGATCATTTTAAGTGACGGTAAGCCTAATGATATAGGAAGAAGCAGTCAGGGCAACGAAAAGGTCCGTCCTTATCTTGGAAAAGAGGCAGTTCGTGATACAGCTTTCGAGATTCGAAAAGCCCGTGCCATGGACATTGCAGTACTTGGTATATTCTCCGGTCATGAGGAAGATCTGGAGGCTGAGAAGAAGATTTTCGGCAGTGATTTTGCCTACATAAGAAATTTAAACAACTTCTCCAAAGTAACAGAGAACTATCTTTGTAAACAGCTGGAGCAAGAGTAGATTTATCCTATGCCCTCTCATTCGAACAGAACAGTGCAAGAGAAGAAGGGCTAATACACAAAAATGGAGCAGACGTTCAGGTTTTTACCTGCCTGTCTGCTCCATTTTTCTGATGGCTTTTAAAAGCCATTGCTGG
>JAKSRN010000404.1 GCA_024403585.1 Lachnospiraceae bacterium
GTGTTGCCTTAATACGTGTATCAAGTGCGGCAACATTCATTGCCATACCGCCCCAACCGCAGATG
Organism: Lachnospiraceae bacterium; assembly: GCA_024403585.1. GTDB lineage: Bacteria > Bacillota > Clostridia > Lachnospirales > Lachnospiraceae > JAKSRN01. The sequence goes on from JAKSRN010000404.1 coordinate 66, forward strand.
CCAATGATACCAATTCTGTCAGCATCAGCCTGCTCACAATTGGAAAGGAAGTCAACAGCTGCCTGGAAATCCTCTGTGTTGATATCAGGGGAAGCCATGTAACGAGGCTGACCGCCGCTTTCTCCGGTAAAGGAAGGATCAAAGGCAATGGTCAGAAAACCGCGTTCTGCCATGGTCTGTGCATACAGGCCGGAACACTGCTCCTTTACTGCGCCGAATGGTCCACAAACTGCGATGGCAGGGAGCTTGCCTTCTGCATTCTTCGGTACATACATATCAGCTGCGAGAGTGATGCCGTAGCGGTTTACGAAGGTCACCTTGCTGTGGTTTACTTTGTCGCTTTTCGGAAAGGTCTTATCCCATTCCTGTACTAAGTTCAGTTTTTCCATAATCATCGTCTCCTTTATACATTCTTTCCCTTCAGGGAGATCATTTCAAATGTATTCAAAACATCTTTCATGTATTTGGTAATTGACAGTTTCTGTGGGCATCGTCCTTCGCAGCTGCGGCACTCGATGCATTCAGATGCCTTTCCGTATGTCCGGGTCAAAGCTGCATAGGCAGGTTCGATTTTCCATCCATCACCGGGACGTCTGGTTATTTCATTGTACAGACGGAAATAATTCGGAATACAAATGTTTTTCGGGCAGCCATTAAGGCAATAACCACATCCGCTGCACGGGATTGCAGTAACACTGTTGATCTGTTTTGCAGCCTGTAGCATGACCGACAATTCAGCCTCCGACAGTGGCGCCCGATCTTTCATGTTTTCCTCCACCTGCCACAGTTCACTCATGCCGGATAAAACGATCTCTACACCCGGCAGACTTTCAGCAAAGCGCAAAGCCATGGAGTAAGGTGTACCTTCAGAATCCGCTTCTTTCAAAAGCTGCTTTACATTCTCAGGTGGATCAGCCAAAGTGCCTCCTTTTACAGGCTCCATAACCATCACGGAAACACTATGACGAACTGCAGTCTCGTAGCATCTGCGGGACTGAATCGATTCACTTTCCCAATCTGCATAATTCAGCTGCATAAGAACACATTCGACTTCCGGGTGCGCTGTCAGAATTTCATCCAACAGATCTGCTGTATCATGGTAGGAAAAGCCGATGCGCTTTGCTTTTCCGGCCGCTTTCAGTTCCTTCAGGAAATCGAACTGTCCGGTCTTTTCAGCAATACGGTAATGCTTTTCGTTGAGCCAGTGGAGCATGTACACATCGAAATAATCCACGCCGCACCGTTCCTGCTCTTCAGCAAAAAAGCGATAGCAATCTTCCTTGGTTTTCACCTTATATCCGGGCAGCTTGGTGCAGATTTGGAATTGATCTCTCGGATGACGATTTACCAGTGTCTCCCGCAATGCCAGTTCGCTTCCGCCATTCAAATATGTGTAAGCTGAATCAAAATAGGTTCCGCCGCTTGCCAGATATGCATCCACCATCTTATTCAGTTCGGCATAATCCACCATGTTATTTTCCTGCATAGGAAGATGCAGAAATCCAAATCCAAGTTTATTCATGGCACGATTCCTTCAATGATTCGCCAAATGCTTTCAGCTCTGCATACTTCTCGGGACTTTTATTTTCCTTGTCGAATGCGGAACGGATTCCCATATCTTCCAGATGAAGATAGTTCAGGAAAGAATTCTGGTACTCATAAATTGCTCCGCTGTACACATGATTATCTCCGGAGGACATGATCAGTGCTGCCTTCTTCAGTTTCTTCGGTTTATCCAGCGCATAGATACGGTTGATGGCACACTGAAGCTGTCCGGTGAAATTATGATAATAGATTGGAGATGCCAGAACGATCATTTCTGCTTCCTCAAGTAGCGGATAAACCTCCTGCATGTCATCCTGCTGAATACAATGACCTTCGCCCTTCGTATGGCAATATTCACAGGCCAGACAGCCTGCAATTTTCTTCTTACAAACATCGATTACATCAACTTTGTGACCAACGGATTCTGCTCCCTCAGTAAAGGCATTGACCATGTCCTTTGTCG